>JBFZDM010000276.1:0-6980 GCA_041307365.1 Chromatiaceae bacterium
TCAATGCGCTCCCAGTTCGCCGCCATGTCGCCGCCCGGATTGCGATAGAAGTAGCGCCCCGAGACGATGTCGAGGTAGCCGTCGCCGGTCAGATCGCCGATGGCCAACCCGAAATAGCGCAACCATTCGGGCGGATCGAAATCCCCCCATTTGGCCCTTTGGTCATCAACCAGGATATGCCGCCAAGCGCCCTTGAAGAATGCCGGACCAGGCATCGCTTCCCCTGGCTCGGATAGAGTCTGTGGCGAACAGCCCTGCAACAAGAAAAGACAAATCAGGCCGCACCAGCGTATAGCCCTGGTAAGGAGGATCTTCATCCCTGCTCCGGCATCGGGGTCCATACAGAATGGTGGTCACCTCAGGGCGATCGCCGTCCCGAGGCTGGCATGGAGGGTTGCGATATCAGTAGCGGGATTGCCCCGGCGGCATCCCCGCTCATCCTGGTTCTGGGCGCACGAACGGGGCAGGGGGGCTGAGGGCCGGGAAACCCGGCCCGCGGAGACTGGCTTGCCTGAGTCAGGGATCATTCACCCTCGCTGCGATGAAAGGCATCCTGGAGCTGCTTCTGGACGGTGGCGGGCACGGCCTCGTAGTGGCTGAGTTCGATGGAATAGGTGCCCTCGCCGCCGGTGATGGACTTGAGGCGGGATTCGTATCCCTCGAGTTCCGCCAGGGGGACCTCGCCGTTGATGGCGATCTGACCCAGGCTGGTGGAGTCGCTGCCTAGGACGCGGCCGCGTCGCCCGGAAAGATCGCCGGCGAGGTCGCCCATGGCGCTGTTCTGGGCAAGGATGCGGATCTTGACGATGGGTTCGAGGATCACGGGCCTGGCCTTTTCGATGGCCTCGATGAAGGCCTTGCGCCCGGCCGTGGCAAAGGCGATGTCCTTGGAATCGACGGGGTGGAACTTGCCGTCGTAGAGGGTGACGCGGACATCCTGCAGGGGGAAGCCGGCGACGGCACCTTCATCCAGGAGCTGGCGGACGCCTTTTTCCACCGAGGGGATGAACTGGTTGGGGATGACGCCACCAACCACGGCATCCACGAATTCAAAGCCGCCGCCACGTTCCAGGGGCTCGATACGCAGGTAGACCTCGCCAAACTGGCCGGCGCCGCCGGTCTGCTTCTTGTGGCGATGATGGCCTTCGGCCTTGGCGGAGATGGTCTCGCGGTAGGGGATGCTGGGCGGGCGGCTATCCACCTCTACATGGAACTGCTCGGACAGACGTCGCATCAGGACCTTCATGTGCAACTCGCCCAGGCCCCGCATCACCGTCTCATTGGTCGAGGCATTGTGCTCCACATGGAAGCAGGGATCCTCGGACTCCAGCTTGTGCAGGGCGTCGGTCAGCTTTTGCTCGTCCCCACGCTTTTTGGTGGAGATGGCGAGTCCGTAGAGGGGCACCGGGCACTCCATGGAGCGCAGGTGGTGATTGTCCTCGTCGTGGGAGTCGTGGAGCACGGCATCGAAGTGGACCTCGTCCACCCGGGCTATGGCCAGGATGTCGCCGGGCACGCCCTCCTGAACCTCGATTTGCTCGTTGCCGTGAAGCCGGTAGAGGTGATTGATCTTGATGGGTTTGCGGGCGTCGCCGATGAGCAATTGGCTGTTAGTCGTAACGCGGCCCTGGTGGATGCGGAAGATGCCGAGCTTGCCGCGGAAGGGGTCATTGATGACCTTGAAGACATGGGCCAGGACATGCTGGTTAGGGTCCGGGCTCACCGCCACCGGGACCATGTCGGCGCCCTCGCCCTTCATGTAGGGAGGTGGATTACCCTCCGCCGGGTTGGGCATGAGGCGGACCAGGATCTCCAGCAACTCAGGGATGCCGGCGCCAGTTTCCGCGGAGATATAACAGATCGGGATCAGGTGCCCCTCGCGCAGGGCCTTCTCAAAGGGGTCGTGCAACTGTTCCGGTTGCAGATCCTCGCCCTGTTCCAGGTAGATCTCCATCAGGGCCTCGTCCACTTCCACCACCTGGTCGATGATGCGGCCGTGGGCCTCCTCGACGCTGGAGAAGTCGGCCGTGCCGCTGGGCAGGAAGAAGCAATCAACGACCTTTTTGCCGCCATTCGCCGGCAGGTTGATGGGCAGACACTCGGGACCGAAGGTATCGCGGATCTGGAGGGTAAGTCCTTCCAGGTCCAGCCCTTCGGCGTCGATCTTGTTAACGATGATGATGCGGCACAACTGACGATCTTCCGCCACCTTCATCATGCGCTGCGTCATCCGCTCAATGCCCGCCTGGGCGTTGATGACCACCGCCGCCGTTTCCACCGCCGTCAGCACGGATACGCTGCGGCCGATGAAGTCCGGGAAGCCGGGGGTATCGAGAAGATTTACATGCTTGCCATGGGCGTTGAAACTGGTAATGCCGATATCCAGGGAATGCCGGTATTCCTTCTCCATGGGGTCGTAGTCACAGACCGTGGTCCCTCTGGCCACGCTACCGGGCGCGGGAATGACTCCCGTCGCGGCGAGCAAAGCTTCCACCAGCGTGGTCTTGCCGGATCCGGCTGGACCGACCAGGGCGATGTTACGTACGTCCTCGGCGTTATAGTCAGACATGGAGCGAACCTTCCAGGCGTGATCAGGGTGTTGGAAAAACGCGCCCGGGCGGGACCCGGTGGCGGCCGATGCCGCAAGTATATCCTAACCTAGCTGACCGCCATGCCCCGGCGTTCCCCCGCCATCGCCGAGGTGGGATGACGAGAGGCTTGAATTGGTCTATAAAAAAGGTAGCCCACAAGAGCGAGCGGAGGATGCAATGAGCTTGATTTTGACTTCCAGTGCCTTCGTCCATGGTGGCGAGATTCCAGAGCGCCATGGTTGCGAAGGCGAGAATCTGTCGCCGGACCTGGCATGGGGCGGGGTTCCACCGGCGTGTCGGAGCCTGGTGCTCCTGATCGACGATCCGGACGCCCCTGATCCCAGGGCCCCGCGCATGGTCTGGGATCATTGGCTGCTCTACAACCTGCCACCGGATTGCCAGGGCCTGGCCGCCGGGGTGAGGGAGGCGGAACTCCCCGCCGGTACCCGGCAGGGTCTTAACAGTTGGGGCCGCACCAGTTACGGCGGACCCTGCCCCCCCATCGGCCGCCACCGCTATTTCCACATCCTTTATGCCCTGGATACCCTACTGCCGGACCTGGGCACCCCTAACCGTAACCAGCTCCTGGCGGCCATGGAAAACCACATCATGGAACGGGTGGAATTGGTGGGCACCTACCAAAAGCGGGGTTGAGGCGGAAGTCCCGCCAAGCTCGCTCGGCCGAGCCCCTGGCCGGGCCGGCGTGGGGGGCAAGGCCACCCTTGCTCGCTACTTGTGCCGGATATAGTCGTAGATGTTGAGGTAATCCTGCCCAGGGATGTTCCAGGAATAGTCGCAGTGCATGGCGTTCTTCATCAGTTCCCGGAAATGGTCGGGGTGATGGTAGTAGCAGGCGATGGCGCGGCCCAGGGCGGATTCCAGGCCCGGTTGGTCGTAGTCCTGGAATGAATATCCATTGCGCTCGTGCAAGGGGCGTTGGGAGTAGTCCTTGTCGAAGACGGTATCAGCCAGGCCGCCGACGGAGCGCACCACCGGGATGGTGCCATAGCGCAGGGCGATAAGCTGGGTCAGGCCGCAGGGCTCGAACTGGCTGGGCACCAGCATCATGTCAGCGCCTGCGTAGATGAGGTGGGACATGTCCTCGTCGAAGCCGATCTCCAGGTGGCAGTCCGGGCTATCGTTGAGCATGCGCTTGAGGCCCCAGAAGTCGGCGTTGATGGCGGCGTCCGGGCTGGAACCCAGCAGCACGAACTGGGCGCCGTGTTCCAGGGCGTAGAAGATGGCGTGGCGCACCAGTTCCAGGCCTTTCTGCGGATCGAGCCGGCCGATGAAGGCGATGATGGGCTTTTCGTTGTCCGCCAACATCAGGCGTTGGCGCAGGGCGCGCTTGTCGTCGTACTTGCCCTCGATGGTCTCGATGCCATAGCGAGCCGGCAGGAGAGGATCGATCTCCGGGTTCCAGACGTCGTAGTCGATGCCGTTCACCACGCCACCATATTTCAGGTGATGGGCGTGGAGGGTCGGCTCGAGGCCGAAGCCCTGGCCCTGGTCGCGGGTCTCGAAGGCGTAGCGCGGTGACACCGTGGTGGTGAAGTTGGCATAGACGATGCCGCCCTTAAGCAGATTGAGGGCCTGGGGATGGTGATTGTCGCGCAGCCGGTTGTGATCGAAGAAGTATTCGGGCCTGTGCAGGCCGGTGGCGCGCAGCACCTCCAGACCGGTGACGCCTTGGTGCTTGATATTGTGGATGGTGAGGCAGGCGCGGGGATGGGTCATGCCCAGTTGCTGGTAGATTTCGTAAAGGAGGACGGGCACCAGGGCTGTCTGCCAGTCGTGGCAGTGGATGATGTCCGGGTGCTTGCCGGCCTTGAACAGGAACTCCATGGCCGCCCGTGAAAAGAAGGCGTAGCGTAGGAGATCGTCCTGGAAGCCGTAGATGGCGCCCCGGTTGAAGAAGTTGTCCTGGGAATGAGGCTCGATGAAGAAGCATTTGCGGTCATGCACATAACCGAAATAGACGGTGCAGTGAATGGCCGCCTCGTACCAGGGCACCCAGAGATCCTGAACGGCGACATGCAGCTCAAAGATGTGATCCAGGCGCAGGTTGTCGTACCTGGGCAGGATGATCTCGACATGGTTGCCACGGATGGCCAGTTCCCGCGACAGCCCAAAGACCACGTCGCCCAGGCCGCCGACCTTGGCCACCGGCGCCAACTCCGGAGTGATGTGCACCACGTAGAGGCTGGGGCCGCGATGGGCCTGGGAAGTGGGCTCCGGCTGACTGGAGGGTAAGGCTACCTCAGGCTGGGCTTCCTGCGGGGCGGGTTCGGCCCTGGGAGGAGCGGGGGGCGACACCGCCGGGGGAGGCGCGGGTGGCATGGCGGGGGGACTGGATTCGTCCGTGGGGAGATCCGCGGGGTGATCTGGGGCGGCGGCTGGCTGGAGGCTGGCAAGAACTTGTTTCACGGCCGCGGGCTTGGCCTTGGGAGTCGCTTCCGGCTCGGAGGCTGGCGAGGGGACCGGCATGATCTCCTGGCCGGGGGATGTGAGAACGGATTCTGTTACTGTCGGGAGCGGTGCCATCGTGGCCAGGAGGGGTGCCGATGCGGCCAATTGCGCTTCCCTCGCGCTAACCGCCGGCGGAGAGGGCTCGGTGGCCTTGGGGCTAGGTGTCGCGGTCTTCTTTGATACGGAAATCTTCTTGGCCATCGCAATGTCCTGGAATCAGGCCCGCCAATGGGCGGCGCACATAACCCAAACCGCTGTCATGGGCGGGCTGGTACTGCATCGGGCAGGGTCACTCCGGTCTGCCCACTCCTTCAAGCCTTTAAGTCCCTGTCATTTGAGGCATGCGGGCTGACTCGGACTATTCATCGGTCTCGACGATGACGCCGCTGCCATCGGGACCCTCGATCATCACGACCTTGCCCAGGGTGGGATGACGCAGGGCCCATACCTTGAAAGCGGCATGCGGATGGGTGATAACGACTTCGCTCTCTTCGCGCAAGTCCTTGAGGACCTCGGGTTCGGCGTCGAATGTGCGCATGAAGGCTTTCCTCTGGGGTGGTGTCGCATCGGTGATCTGGCTCGCGTAGGGAGCCCCTGCTAGTTCCTTCCACCGGCGCTCCTCTTACTTCAGTCTAGCCGGAATTGCCCCGCGAATCCCGTCCCGCCCCAAGAAATCTCCCGCCGAGCCCCTTCAGGCCCCACTACGCTGGCGCTCCCGGACCAGGGCGGCCGCCTCGCTCTGGAAGAGATCCAGGAAGTCGCGCTGGAAGGTCCGCAAGTACTTGGATCTAGCCTGGGCGATCCGCGTCACTTCCCAGGGGAAGAGATGGCTCAGATCCCGCTTGCCCAGGTCCTGGTCGAGAAGGGGATCGTAGGCCAGATCCGCGATGACACCCATGCCGAAGCCCTCGCGGACATAGGTCTTGATGATGTCGGCGTCAGCGGCGCTTACCGCCACCTTAGGCTTAAGCCCTTCCCGGGCGAAGGCGTCGCTGAAGTGGCCGCGCCCGGTGAAGCCGAAGACATAGGTGACCAGAGGCTGATCGCAAAGACGCTCCAGGCTTACCGGTTTAAGTTCCAGGATCGGATGGCCGAGGGGGGCGACGAGGCAGCGATTCCAGCGATAGCAGGGGGCGGCGACTAGGTCCGGATGGTTGCCGATGGCCTCGGTGCAGATTGCCAGATCCACGGCATCGCGCAAGACCATGTCCACCAACTGGGTTGGGGTGCCTTGATGGAGTTGGATTTCCACCTCTGGATAGCGTTGGCGGAAGCGGCGAATCAGAGTTGGAAGCACATAGCGGGCCTGGGTGTGAGTGGTGGCGAGACGCAGTACCCCGGCGGGATCCGCCTTCTGGTCCTGGCCGATGGCCTGGATGTTGGCGGCTCCCGCCAGGGTGGCGCGGGCGTGGGCCAGCACCTGCGTCCCCGCCTCGGTCAGGCCAAGCAGGCGCTTGCCATGGCGCCGCACCAGGGGGATCCCCAGCTCCTCTTCCAGTTGCTTCAAGTGTTGGGACACCGCTGGCTGAACCAGATGCAACCGCATAGCGGCCCGGCTCACGTTGAAGTCCGCCTCGGCCAGGGCGATGAGGGACCTTAGTTGGCGCAGTTCCATATCATGAAATCAAATAAAGAATCAGAATTCATTATTTCATATTATTTGAGGGTGCCTCCATACTCCTTCCCCAAGCCGCTCTGGCGGTAACTCAAACCCAGTCGAAAAAAATGGAGTGCATCGCCATGCAGAACCTTCACAGCCAAACCCTGTTTTCCGGGCCCGCCGCCACCCTCCGTCTCTTCGACGAGGATGGCTTCCTCATCGACCCTAGCCTCTGGAGCGAGGAACTCGGCCGGTCTATCGCCGCGGAGGAGGGCGTCCATCCCCTTACGGCGGAACACTGGCGGGTGATCGGCCATATT
>JBFZDM010000283.1:0-2805 GCA_041307365.1 Chromatiaceae bacterium
GCGAGCGGGTCTCCGTGGCCTCCCCGCGCCGATAGGCATGGTGGGCCTCGTCATTGAAGATCAACCAATGGGGGCCGCGCCCGCGCCCATTGCCCAGCTCCTCGCGGATACGCTTCAGCCAGGCGCGGTCCGACTCGAAATAACGGGTCTCCACCGTCTCGTTGGCCTTACCGGCATTACGGACCACCCGCACCGCCTCGCCCGTCCGCACCACCCGCGCCGCGTCGCCGTTGACACTGCTGGTCTCCTGCCTCGCCAGCCGATGCCAGTTGGCCACTATTACCTCGCCCCGGCGCAGGTCATCCATGCGGTGGGGCGGCACCAGTTGGCGGGTGCGGTAGAGGCTCAGGTCCCCCAGGGCCGGGTCCAGCTCCCGCAGGCGCTCGCGGATGGTAACGTTGGGGCAGACCACCAGCACGGTATCGGTAAAGCGGTCGTCGCTGGGCATGGCGAGGCGGTTGAGGATGGACCAGGCGGCGAGCATGCCGATCACAGTGGTCTTGCCGGTGCCGGTGGCCATCTTGCAGGCGTAGCGCGGAAAGGCGCGATTCCCCGCCGCCTTGGCCGCCGCCCCCGGTTCATCCAGGGGGATACGCGGCAGGCCCAGTTTGAAGCGGTCCTCGGCGTCCACCAGAAAGATCACGGTCTCCGCCGCCTCGATCTGGGCAAAGAACAGCCGCTGCGCCCGCCGGTCACTCCCCGCCCGCCATAACTGGAGCAGTTCCCGGGTCACGGCGGAGATACCGGGATAGCCGGCATGGCGCCATTCCGCCACCGCCCGCCGCAACCAGTTCACCAGATGCAGCTCCTCCATCTGACCGATGTCGGTCTCAGCGATGAGGGAGAGCTGGGCCTTGCGCTGGCGCCCCCGCGCCGCCCCGGCCGGCACCCGATAGTAATAGCTGGCCGGGCGCCGCCCCGCCTCCTTGACCGGTGGCAAGCCCCGCTCGATATGCCAATGCTGGGTCGGCTCGGCGAAGGGGGAGCAGATGATCGGTTCCTCGACCTCGTTGGGGGCCATGGGGCGGTCAGTCATGGCAGCGATACCTTCTCCGGCAAAGCCCTCACGGCATGCCCATCCCTGAAATCGTCCAGGTGCTCATCGTCCTCGACGATGACGCGCAGCTTGCCCTTGGCGCTCCCCGGCCGGCGGGCCTGGGGACTGACCGGCTCCTGGCGGACCAGGCGCGCCACTGGCCGATCATGATCGGTAATCACCACCTCGTCCCCGCTGGCAATCAGCTTCACCAGCTCCGGGAGTCGGGCCTGTACCTCGTTAACCGATAGCCACTGCATCATCTTGCCTCCCGTTTGCACCCCGTATGACCCGTCAGCCAGCCAGGGGCTTGACCACCATCAATTCGTTGCCCCGCTCGTCGATGACCTTGACCGCGATCTGGCGCTGGGGGCCGGCGGCGAAGGGTTCGCTCACCGTCCCCGCCAGGTGTGCCCAGACCCCCTCGGCAAAGCGCCCGCGCAGGGATCTCTCCAGGTTCTCCCAGGCCGAGGTCTTGGGGAAAAAGACCTGTCGGGCCATGAAGACCATGCCGTTGTAGTCGCTGTCCAGCATCCAGCACGGCAGGTGCTGGGCGGCGATGGCCTCGGTCTCCAGGTCCTGGGGGTGGAAGATGTCCAGGCCCAGCAGTTCGACCCGATAGAGGGGGCCGCCGTCGGCCGCCCGCCCCTCGGCCCGCGTCAGCCGCGCGTCGGGCAGGCCGGTGACGGCGAAGACCTGGGATGCCTGACCGGTCTTGAGCAGGTCGGACATCACCACGTCCGGGGTGACGCTGACATAGACACAGGGCAGCCGCAGCTTCTTGCGGTCCGCCACCAACTCCCGGGCCTTGGCCTGGATGGCGAAGCCAAACAGATAGAGGGCATCGTACTTGAGGAAATAGGCCTCCCGCGCCGCCTCGAAGACCAATTGGGAGTCGATGGCGCCGTGCTCGGGGCCGAAGACCACGGCGAGCCGCTTGCCACTCCCCCCCGCGTGGGGGAGGGCCGGGGCGGAGGGCGAATCCAGCTCCGCCGCCTCGGCGTGCAGGTATTCGTGCTCCGCGCCGGACAAGGGGCGGACCTGGGCCAGATTGAGGGTGGTATTGCCAGACAGGCGCAAGGTATGGCTCTGGCGCAGCACCTCGATCATGCGGTCCAAATAGCGGCGCGGGTTCTCGTAGAGCCCGCTGGTATCGCCCAGCCGGTCCCGCTCCCGCTCCGGGGCCTGGCCCTCGGCCGGGGCCAGGTCCTCCACCGCGCGCGCCGCCTGCACCGTCGCCTCCACCGTGAAGCGCCCGCAGACCCGGGTGACCTTGTTGTTGACCTCCGGGCGGTCCACCAGGGTGACGGTCTCCGGCTCCTCGTCATTGGCGATGGACTTGAGGGTGATGCGCGGCACCAGGCCACCGACCTCCTCGCCCTTGCGGTTCTTGCGCCGCTCATAGACGAAACCGCCCGCCGGGCCGCGCGGGGATTCCTTGAGCTGGTACCAGGGGAAAGTGGCGGTCAGGAGCCGCTGGCGGGTCAAGGCGAGGGGCACCCGAGAGGTATCGCAGGTGATCCAGCGGCGGCCCCATTGCTCGGCGACGTAGGCGGTGGTGCCCCCGCCGCAGGTGGGGTCCAGGACCAGGTCGCCGGGGTCGGTGGTCATCAGCATGCAGCGCTGAATTACGGTGGACGCTGTCTGCACCACATAGGTTAGCCCGGTGCCAATCTGCATAGATTCCCAACGGTCATTGGCCGGTATCACCGGAAAATCGTCCGCATAACGCTTATATCGTAGTCGCGATCCTTCGACTATCACTCGGG
>JBFZDM010000290.1:0-3714 GCA_041307365.1 Chromatiaceae bacterium
CGAGCCCTATGGCGCCGTGATCCGGGGCCGCATCCAGGCCATCAAGCCCGGCTATTACACCCGCCTCGGGGCCGGTATCCGCCATGCCGCCCAGCGCCTGGCGCGGGAGGGCGCCAGCCGCCGCCTGCTGTTGATCCTGACCGACGGCAAACCCAACGATCTCGACCGCTACGAGGGGCGTTGGGGCATCGAGGACACCCGCCACGCCGTGGGCGAGGCCCGCCGCCAGGGCCTGGAGCCCTTTTGCGTGACCATTGATCCCGAAGGCAACGACTATCTCCCCCACCTCTTCGGCAGCGGCGGCTACGTGGTCATCCGCCACCCCGCCGAGCTACCCGCCCGCCTGCCGCTGCTTTACGCCCGGCTGACCGCCGGGGGCTAGGCCCAATGCCGCCCGCTCCGCGCCACCGCCCAACCCGTGGCCCCCACCTTGAGATACCTCCATGATGTTGCCTCGCTTCCCCCGCCGCGCCCTGCCCTTGCTGGCCTTTCTCATCCCTCTGGGGGCCGCCTTCCTCTGGCTGGCCCTGACCTCGGGCCCCCTGGCCCCGGTGCCAGTGACCCTGGCCACCGTCCAGGAGCAGGCCCTTTCCCCCACCCTTTTTGGCGTGGGGACGGTGGAGGCCCGATATACCTATCGCATCGGCCCCACCTTCGCCGGTCGAGTAAGGCGGGTGGAGGTGCAGGTGGGGGAGCGGGTCAAGGCGGGTCAACTTCTGGGAGAGATGGACCCGGTGGATCTGGACGACCGGGTCGCCGCTCAGGAGGCTGCCTTGCGCGGGGCCGAGGTGGGAGTGGAGGCCGCCCGCGCCCAGATCGACGATGCCAAGGCCCGGCGGGATTTTGCCATCGCCCAGGTTCGGCGCTACGAACAGCTCCTCCTCGCCAAAACCGCCAGCGAGGACTCCGTTGAGGCCAAGCGCCAGGAGTCCCAGGTCGCTAAGGCCGGGCTCCAGGCCGCTCTGGCCAACCTGGAATCCGCCGAGCAGGGGCTTAAACGGGTGCGGGCCGAGCACGAGGCCCTGGTGCGGCAGCGGGCCAACTTGCGCTTGATTGCCCCGGTGGCTGCCCTGGTGGTCTCCCGGGACGCCGAGCCGGGCAGTACCCTGGTAGCGGGCCAGTCGGTGGTGGAGGTCATCGATGCCGAACAACTCTGGGTCAATGCCCGCTTCGACCAGCTTGGAGCGGGAGGCCTGGCCGCCGGGTTGCCGACACGGGTCAGTCTCAGATCCCAGCCCCTGGAGACCTTCGCCGGCGAGGTCAACCGGGTGGAGCCCAGGGCCGATGCCGTCACCGAGGAACTGCTCGCCAAGATCACCTTCCCGACCCTGCCGGATCCCTTGCCTCGCTTAGGTGAACTCGCCGAGGTAAGGGTGTCACTCCCTGCCTTGCCCCCTGCCCCCTGGGTACCCAACGCGGCCCTGCACCGCCGCGATGGACATCTCGGGGTCTGGCGGCTGGAGGCGGACAAGCCGCGCTTCGTCAAGGTGGAGCGCGGCATTTCCGACCTGGAGGGCCGGGTCCGGATCCACTCGGGCCTCCGTAGCGGTGACCAGATTGTGGTCCATAGCCGCTCGCCTCTGGGCCCCAACAGTCGCGTGCAGGTGGTGGAGGGCATCCCGGGAGTCTCCCAATGATCAGTCTCGCCGGACGGGACATCCTCCACGCCTGGGGCAAGTTCGTCTTCACTGGCCTGGGACTGGGACTGCTCATCGGCGTCACCCTCTCCATGGCTGGCATTTACCGGGGCATGGTGGATGACGCCGAGATCCTGCTGGACAACAGCGGGGCGGACCTCTGGGTGGTACAGCGCGATACCCTGGGGCCCTACGCGGAGTCCTCCAGCCTCCAGGATGATTTGTATCGGGGCATCCTCACCCTGCCCGGCGTGGTCCGTGCCGCCAACGTCACCTATCTCACCATGCAGGTAGGTCAAGGCGATCGGGAGCGGCGGGCCATGGTGGTGGGCGTGGTCCCGGGCGGTCCGGGCGAGCCGGGTCAGCCGCGCTTCCTGGTCGCCGGTCGCCATATCACCCAGGGTCATTACGAGGCGGTGGCCGACCTCGCCACCGGCTTTCGTCTCGGCGAGCAAATCCGTATCCGCCGCAACCTGTATAGCGTCGTGGGGCTGACCCGTCGCGCCGTCTCCTCGGGGGGCGATCCCATGGTCTTCATCCCCCTCAAGGATGCCCAGGAGGCCCAGTTCCTCAAGGATAACGACGCCATCATCCACCAGCGCCAGCGCACCCTGGCCAATCCCGCCCTCAACCGGCCCGGGCAGCCAGGCCTGCTGGATGCGGTGCTGGCTTCCCAAACGGTGAATCCCTCGGTGAACGCCATCCTGGTCCGCGTTGCCCCGGGTGCCGACCCGGACGCGGTGGCCGGCGAGATCCGGCGTTGGAAGCGCCTGGAGGTCCATACCCGCGCCGAGATGAACGAGATCCTCCAGGCCAAGCTCATCGCCACCTCGGCGCGTCAGATCTTCATGTTCCTGGTCATCCTCTCGGTGGTGAGCGCCGCCATCGTCGCCTTCATCATCTACACTCTCACCCTGGGCAAGATCCGCGAGATAGCAGTCCTCAAGCTCATCGGCACCCGCAACCGCACCATCGCCGCCATGATCATGCAACAGGCGGTAGGGCTCGGCGTGATTGGCTTCATGGTAGGCAAGATCGCCGCCACTCTCTGGGCGCCCATCTTTCCCAAGTATGTATTGCTCTTGCCGGAAGACGCCGCCCGGGGCTTTGCGATCGTGGTGACCATCTGCGTGCTCGCGAGCCTCTTCGCCATCCGCGCGGCGCTCCGGGTGGACCCGGCGGAGGCCATCGGTGGCTGACCTGACGGGAGGGATACGGATCGAGGGCCTGCGCAAACGATTCGGTACCGGTGATACCGCCGTGGATGCCCTCAAAAGGGTGGACATGCAAATAGCGCCGGGGGAGGTAGTGGGGCTGATCGGTCCCTCCGGCTCCGGCAAGAGCACCCTGCTCAAGTGCCTGGGGGCTGTCATTGAGCCAACCGCCGGGCGCATGACCCTGGGCAGGGAGGTCATCTACGACGATGGCTGGCGCCTCCAAGATCGCCGCGCCCTGCGGCGGGATAAGATCGGCTTCGTCTTCCAGGCCCCCTACCTGATCCCCTTTCTGGACGTCACCGACAACGTGGCCCTACCCCTCATGCTCGCGGGCCAGCCCAACGCCAAGGCCAGGTACCAGGCGCGGGAACTCCTCGCGGCCCTGGACATCAACCACCGCGCCAGCGCCATGCCCGCCCACCTGTCAGGCGGGGAACAGCAACGCGTCGCCATTGCCCGCGCCCTGGCGAATCGCCCCCCGGTGATCCTGGCCGACGAACCCACGGCTCCACTGGACAGCGAGCGTGCCCTGGGCGTAATACGCATCCTCAACCGCATGGCACGCCACTATCAGACCGCCGTCATCGTGGTCACCCACGACGAGAAAATCATTCCCACCTTCCGCCGCCTCTATCACATCCGCGATGGACGCACACACGAAGAGGCTGGGGAGGGGCGGGTTTTGGACTTGCCGATGAAGGCCGGATGAGAGACCAATCGGTTAGGAAATCCGCGCATAGCCAGGTCTTGGATTAGCGGAATGTCACTGGGCCCCAGGCCCTGCCCCTATCACCGCAAGAACGGTGCCCTTGGCTGGTCAAGCAGGCGGCAAGGGGGTATAAATACCATCCAAGGCCATG
>JBFZDM010000319.1:0-3839 GCA_041307365.1 Chromatiaceae bacterium
CAAGGGTCCATGGTTCTTGTAGTCCGTTTCAATAATTCAGCTTATGACATCGCCGGTTTTCCCGACCATCCCCCACTGGGGAATTGTCAAAATTTGGTCCCTTTGTCATCAGCACCAAGGAGGGGGTAAGCAAGCCTATGAGGACTATCGACAGGGCCGGCTGGCGTAGGCTGTGGCATCATTTCCCAGTATCCCGTTTAAGCCGATCGTTTACTCATCGGGTGAGTTATCCGGAATGGCTTCCATGCAGCAGGAAAGTTAAATTTGACTTAGATCTTGCAGTGGTTGCGCTGTGCAAGTGGCCGTCAGATCGAGGGCCGGTTCGTAGCTCATCGTTTGAATATCGAATAGCTGCAGCAGGGTGTGAATAAGGTAGTCGTGCGATACCGCTTGTGTGCTTGCAAGCCTATCTAAACAAGCTCCATCCAGTTGTTGATCCGCCATGAAGTCTGGAGAAAGCCACATGATCATCGGCACATGGGTTTGCTCGCGCGGGGCAAACACATGGGGTATACCATGCAAGTAAAGATTTTTTTCTCCTAGCGACTCACCATGATCGGAGACATAGAGCATCCCGGTGTCATGCGTTGTAATGCCTTTTAGGTCAGCGATCAACTTAGCCAGGACGTGGTCCGTGTAGAGAATGGCGTTATCGTAGGTATTGATCAGCGCCACGCGGGAGCAACTGGCCAAATCAGTGGTGTCACAGGTTGGGGTGAAGCGGCGAAATTCTTCCGGATAGCGCTGGTAATAGGCGGGTCCATGATTCCCAAGCATATGCAGTACGATAAGCACGTCACCCCGTGCGAATTCAATTTTTTCCTTTATGCCCCGCAGAAGGATGCCATCGAAACATCGTTCTCCGTTACATAACGAGGGGTCGCTTTCCGAGGATAAGTTCTCAACCAGAAAGCTGTCACATACCCCTTTGCAGCCCGCTTGATTCTCTCGCCAATACACCGTGATGCCGGTACGATTCATGACATGCAGCAAGGATTCGCTGTCATGAATCAGGCCCGCGTCGAAGTTATGGCGGCCCTGGATCGAGAACATGCAGGGGAGAGACGTGGCCGTGTCGGTTCCGCAACTGGTGACGTCGCGAAAATTGATGACTTCCAGAGCCGCCAGTTCGGGAGTGGTCTGCCTGGCATAACCGTTGAGACCCCAATTGTCCGCCCGCACCGTCTCACCGATAACCAAGATAAACGCCTTGGGTTTAGCCGTGGTCGTGTTTTTGTTCCGGTGGGCATCCCTGGCAATTGTCAATAACGGTTGATTCGACCGAGTTTGCCGCAGATCGGCGAGCGCTTCTCCCATCGAGACCAAATAGTTGGATGGTGTAATGAGGAAACGAAGTTCCTTGTGTTCACGCATGGCTGGAACCAATTGATTCATGATTGGCCAAACACCAATCCCGATCATAAGCAATGCCGCGAGGATAAAGCCTGCGCGGCTAATGGCCGCTGCTTGCATTTTACCACTATGGATTATCTCTATGTTCCAGAGTACGAGGGACGGTAATATTCCATATCCCAATAGATAGAGTAGCAGCTTCCAGTCAAGAAACTCGCTCGCTTCCCTGATGTCCGTTTCAAGAAGATTTTGCAACATCGACTTGTTGAGAGGTACGCCATAACGCGTCATGAAATACACGGCCGGAGCGGTTAGCATGGCAAGCAGGATCAGTAGCGGCTTTGCTGTCCAGCGATTAAGGACCAGAAGGAAAAGAAGCCACTGCAAGCCCGTAATGAGCACGCCCGTAAAAAATACCAAATACCAAGTATCGACCGACGACCAATTCCGCTCTGCCGTCAGTGCCGACCAGAAAGCGCCGTTGTAGGCCAGAGTGAATAGTAAGCTGGCGAAAAGACCAAGGATTTCCGTGCGCACCGGCTTGCTTCGCAATATGGCTAGATTAAGCATGTCTGGCCTCTCTTATTCATTTGTAGCCATGGTCGGGGCGGACGTTAAGCCTCGGAGGCTTGCGGTCACCCTGTCACATCTGCCTGAGGTAGGGAAATGGGTAAGGTCTCGGGTGTCAAGCATCGGATCAGGGCATTGGATCGTGATTTTTGGGTTGCGGGTGATCCCGGTCGAAATCCCAGATTCGATGGGCATCCAGCCGCAGGCGATAGCTGTATTCCAGGGCTTCTAGCTGGCTGAGGCGGGCGGAGAGTTGGGCATCATTGGCGCCGCGTCGGGCGGTGAGAAGATCGGTTAAGTTTCCCTCGCCAAGTTGATAGGCGCGGGCGGTCATGTCCGCGGCCTGGCCGAGACGGGTGGCGGCCTGGCTGGCGGACTGCCAGGAAATGCGCGCGGCGCGCGCCGCCTGGTAGAGACTGGCGGCCTCGGCGGTCACCTTTTGCAGGGTGGCGGCCTCGCGCTCGTTGGCGGATAGTGCCTCGGCGAGGGCGGCATCGGCCTTGGCGCGGCGTCCGCCGCCAGGCAGGTTGACGATGACATAGGCGCCGATGATGTTCTCCTCGCCATCGCGCTCGCTGGCCATGTGTAGGCCAAAGGTGGGGTCGGGGAAGCGGTCGCTGCGGGCGCGCTCTACCTTGACCCGCGACTCGTGGATATCCCCTTGGGCCAGGCCCACCTCATGGCTGCGTTGGACGATGGCCCTGACCCATTCATCCTGATCCTCCGCCAGGGGCGGGGGATTGGCGATGGTCTTTTGCTCCTCCAGGGGTAGCCCCGGATAGCGGCGTCGCAAGTCTTCCGCGGCGGTGTCGCGGCGCCCCTGCGCCTGGGCTAGTTGAGCCTCGGCCCGCGCCAGCGCGGCATCGCCTTGCACCCTCTCTAATTGTGCCGCATCGCCTAGCTCATGCCGGCGAGCCACCGCCTTGGCATGCTTTTTCAACAGAGCGACCTCCGCCTCCCATTGGTTGACGGCGGCACCTTCCTTGAGCCAGGTGAACCAGCATTTCAGAAGATTGCGTTGGGCTTCGTGCTCGGTATCGTCTCGCCTTGTCTCCGCCTGATGGACACCCAGATCACCCAATTGGGTGTCAAGCTCAGCCTTGCCCGGCAGGCGCACCTGGCGTTGCAAATCGCCATTCCATTCCTGAAAGCGATCGCTGGGGCCAATGTCCGGAGAAACCCGGCGCTGCTGGCCGCCGAGGAGCAACGTCCATTCGTAGTCGCCGGCCTCCAGTTGCGAGCGGTTGGCCTTGGCGACGGGAATCTGGCTATCCACCGCCTTGATCCCCGGGTTGGTACGCAGGACCTGTTCCACAATAGCCGCCGGGGGCAGGTTCGGAGCCGGCTCGGCGGGCTGGACGGCCAGGATCCCCTGGCCCGGCCCGGCCGTGAGCCGGGCATCGGGCATGGCGAGGGCAAGGGTGAGGACTAAGGGATGAAAGGGAGATAATCTCTTCATAACTTTCCCTTTTCCAGGACCGGCACCAGCCAGTAAAAGACGTTGGCCCGGGGCAGCGCGGCCTTGATGATTCGCAGAACCTCCCGCATGGCCGCGTCGCCACCCACCATGCGCATGATGACCCGCGCCGAGTGGCCGGCGACCAGTTCCGCGGGCGCCACCAGGGTGGCGGCGGAACCGTGGCCCTCGGCATGGCTGGAGGTAAAGCCACCCACCAGGTCCGGCCGGGAGAGCAGCAGGTCCTCGACGAGTTGAGCGACGTCCTCGGGCAGGGCCAGGGAGAGCAATACGTCAGGCATGGGCTTTCTCGGCAAAGGCGATGTTGGGGTTGACGCCAAAGCGACGGAAGAGGATGGGTAGCAGGACCAACGTCAGCGTTGTTGAGGAGACCAGGCCACCGATGACGACGATGGCCAGGGGCCGCTGGACCTCCGAGCCCGGCCCGGTGGCAAACAGC
>JBFZDM010000322.1:0-17502 GCA_041307365.1 Chromatiaceae bacterium
GCGCCGGTCTCCTCGGTGATGGCGCGGATGACGGAGCCGCCCTTGCCGATGACGTCGCGGATCTTCTCCGGGTGGATCTTGAACTCAATGATGCGGGGGGCGTGCTCGGACATCTGGGCGCGATGGGCGCCGATGACCTTGTTCATCTCACCGAGGATATGCAGGCGGCCAAGCTTGGCCTGAGCCAGGGCGGTCTCCATGATCTCCTTGGTGATGCCCTCAATCTTGATGTCCATCTGCAGGGCATTGATACCGCTGGCGGTACCGGCGACCTTGAAGTCCATGTCGCCCAGGTGGTCCTCGTCGCCCATGATGTCGGTGAGGACGGCGAAGGCATCGCCTTCCTTGATCAGACCCATGGCGACGCCGGCCACTGCACCCTTGACGGGCACGCCGGCGTCCATCAGGGACAGGCTGGTGCCGCAGACGCTGGCCATGGAGCTGGAGCCGTTGGACTCGGTGATCTCGGAGACGACGCGCACCGAGTAGGGGAACTCCTCGATGCTCGGCATGCAGGCCAGGACACCGCGCTTGGCCAGGCGGCCGTGGCCGATCTCGCGGCGCTTGGGGCTGCCGACGCGGCCCAACTCACCGACGCAGAAGGGCGGGAAGTTATAGTGGAGCATGAAGGGCTCGCGGCGCTCCCCTTCCAGGGCGTCGATGATCTGGGAATCGCGCTCGGTGCCCAGGGTGGTGATGACCAGGGCTTGGGTCTCGCCCCGGGTGAATAGGGCGGAACCATGGGTGCGCGGCAAGACGCCGGTGCGGATGCTGATGGGGCGTACCGTCCTGGTGTCGCGGCCGTCGATGCGGGGCTCACCGGCCAGGATGCGGCTACGGACGATCTTCATCTCCAGCTTCTCGATGGCGCCGTAGACCTGGCTCTGGGTCCAGGCTGTGCCCTCGCCGCTGAGCTCGGTGTAGAGTTCGCCGCGGATGGCGTCCAGCGCCTTGTAGCGGGCCATCTTATCCTTGATAAGGTAGGCCTCGCCGAGGCGCTCGGCGGCGATGGCCTCGACGGCGGCGGCCAGGGCCGGGTCGCTCGCGGCCGGGGTCCAGGCCAGCGGCGGCTTGTTGACCTCCGCGGCCAGCTCGCGGATAGCCTGGATCGCCACCTGCATCTGCTCGTGGCCGAAGAGCACGGCGCCCAGCATGACTTCCTCAGACAGGCCCCGGGCCTCGGATTCGACCATGAGGACGGCATGCTCGGTGCCCGCCACGATCAGGTCCAGGTCGCTGTCCAGGCTCAGGCCGGTGATGGCGGGGTTGAGGAGATACTCGCCGTTCTTGTAGCCGACGCGCGCCGCGGCGATGGGCCCGTTGAAGGGCGCGCCGGAGATGGCAAGGGCCGCCGAGGCGCCGATCATCGCCGGCACCTCCGGATTGACGGCTGGATTGAGGGACTTGACTGTGGCGATAATCTGCACCTCACGGCCGAAGCCGTCGGCGAACAGCGGCCGGATCGGGCGGTCAATGAGGCGCGAGGTAAGGATCTCGTTCTCGCTCGGGCGCCCCTCGCGGCGGAAGAAGCCGCCTGGGATGCGGCCCGCGGCATAAGTTTTCTCTTGATAGTCGACAGTCAGTGGCAGGAAATCCTTGACCTCGGTAGCGCGCTTGTCGACTACCACGGTCACCAGGACGACGGTGTCGTCGACATTAATCAGGACAGCGCCATCCGCCTGGCGGGCGATCTCGCCCGTCTCCAGGGTCACGGTCTGGGCGCCAAATTGGAAGGTCTTTTTGATATGAGTCACTTGGAGTTCCTCGGGGCTAGGGCAGGCCGTGGCGATGTACCAACGTTCAGGGGGCCTGACGCGCTGGCGGGGATACTACCGGCGCGATTCGGGATGGGGCGCGGCGCGATCCAAGGGGTTGACCCCGGGTACCGCGTGAGCATAGGACAGGTCTCCCCGCCTTGCCGCGGGGAGCCCGAAGATCGTGAGACCCCGGTTTGGGGTCTCGGGTCAGGCACGCGGATCAGCGACGCAGACCCAGGCGGCCAATCAGCACGCGATAGCGGTCGATGTCCTTGCCCTTGAGGTAGTCAAGTAGCTTGCGGCGGGAGTTGACCATACGCACCAGACCCCGGCGGGAGTGGTGGTCACCCTTGTGCTGGGCGAAGTGGCCGGTCAGGTCGAGAATGCGGGCGGTCAGCAGCGCCACCTGGACCTCGGGCGAACCCGTGTCACCAGGGCTGCGCTGATAATCCTGGATGACCTTCGATTTGTCGGCTGCGCTCATTGCCATGTTGTCTGCCTCCTGTGAGGGTGTGACGTGAGATTGACCCGTGGCGGTCCAAGCCGCCGACCCTCCAACAATGAGTTCAGGGGGTCAGGCCGTGGGTTGTGGATGGTGGCAAGAGGCCAGTCATCCATTTGGATATTTTACCGATTACTGCTATTGGCTGTCGGCGGCTAGGGGGCTAAAGCCACCCCTACAGCAGGCGCTTTGGCTGCACCTTGCCGTCGTCGAGGATACAGCCGACGCCAAGGAAATGGCGCGAGGGGTCGTAGATCCGCACCAAGCCTTCGGTCGGGGCCTGGGGCACCAGCACCGCCTGGCCCTGACGCAGATAAAAGGCGGCGTCGGCGGACAGACGCACTGCCGGCCAATGTTCCAGGGCGCTCTCCAGTGGCAGCAGCAGGGCATCCAGGGCTGGGAATGAGCCCTCCCGGTCCGCCATGACGATGTCTTCGATCTCGTCCAGGGTCACGAAACGGCTGTCCGGTTCTAAATAGGGTCCGACACCGGTGCGACGCAGGCCGATGACATGGCCACCGCAGCCGAGGGCGGCGCCTATGTCCTCGGCCAGGGTCCGGACATAGGTCCCCTTGGAACAATGGACGTCCATCTCCAGCTCCGACGGGGCCAGGTCGAGGAGTTCCATGGCATGGATGGTCACGGTGCGCGTCTGCCTTGCCACCTCTATACCCTGGCGCGCCAGCTTGTAGAGACGTTCACCCTGGTGCTTGACCGCTGAATACATGGGCGGGAGCTGGTCGATGGGACCGAGAAAACGGGCAAGGACCGCCCGCACCCTCGCCTCGTCCAAGTCACCCACCGGGCGTGTCTCCAGGATCTCGCCCTCGGCGTCAGCCGTGGTGGTGGTGATGCCTAGACGCACCCTCACCCGGTAACGCTTGTCGGCGTCGAGCAGATAAGTGGAGAACTTGGTGGCGCCGCCCAGGCAAACGGGCAGGAGTCCAGTCGCCAGGGGATCCAGACTCCCGGTGTGTCCCGCCTTATTAGCCTGATAGAGCCGCTTGACCCGTTGCAGGGCCTCATTGGAGGTGAGGCCCAGCGGCTTGTCCAGCAGCAGGATGCCATCGATGTCACGGCCGTGCCTTCGCCGACGCCCCATGAATCGCTATTCCTTTAAAAGATTGATGCTTGCACGGCATATGGGCGGATCAGTCCGCCTCATCGCCAACGGTTTCCATGGCCCCGTCAATTAGGCTCGACAGATGCTCGCCCCGGGCGATGGACTCGTCATGCTCAAAGTGGAGTTGCGGAATGATCCTCAACCGAATCCGCCGCGCCAACTGAGCCCGCAGGAAACTCGCGAGTCGGCCATTGAGTAGCCGTGCCTGTTCCTGACTGCCCTCGTCCAGTGGAAAGCAGGTGAAATAGACCTTAGCCCAGGAAAGGTCACGGCTGACGCGCACCTCCTGGATCGTCACCTGCCGCAGGCGCGGGTCACGAACCTCGTCGCGGAGAATGGCCGCGAGTTCGCGGCGCATCTCGGCCCCTATCCTCTCGGTGCGATCAAATTCCTTCATGCGCGGTTCCCTTGCCTAGATCCACCTGATCCTAATCGCGCCTACAACTCGCGCTTGCGCACGGTGCGCTCAAAGACCTCGATGTGATCCCCAACCCGCACATCGTTGTAGTTCTTGACGCCAATGCCGCACTCCATGCCGGCCTTGACCTCGGCCGTGTCTTCCTTGAAGCGCCGCAGGGACTCCAGCGCCCCCTCGTAGATGACCACATTGTCGCGCAGGACGCGGATGGGGTTGTTGCGCTTGATGACCCCTTCCACCACCATGCAACCGGCGATGGCGCCGAACTTGGAGGAGCGGAAGACATCGCGCACCTCGGCCAGGCCGATGATGGTCTCGGTCACCTCGGGGCTCAGCAGGCCAGAGAGGGCCTTTTTCACGTCGTCGATCAGCTCATAGATGATGCTGTAGTAGCGTAGATCAAGCCCTTTCTCCTCCACTACCCGGCGGGCGGCGGCGTCAGCGCGGACATTGAAACCAAGCAGGATGGCATTCGAGGTAACGGCCAGGTGGGCGTCGGACTCGGTGATGCCGCCCACGCCGGTGGCGACGATAACCACCTTGACCTCGTCCGTGGAGAGCTTGTTCAAACTGTCGCGCAGGGCCTCCATGCTGCCCTGGACATCAGCCTTGACGATGATGTTGACCGTCTTGGTATCCCCCTCCTTGAGTTGGGAGAAGAGTTGGTCGAGGCTGGCGACCTTCTGATCATCAAACCGGGACTGGCGCTCGCGGCCCGCGCGTAATTCGGCGACCTCTCTGGCGCGGCGCTCGTCGGCCACCACCACCACGTCATCGCCGGCGTTCGGAGTACCGGAGAGGCCCAGCACCTGGACCGGGATAGAGGGCCCGGCCTCCCTGACCGGCCGGCCTGTCTCGTCGAACATGGCGCGCACCCGGCCGAATTCGGTGCCGGTGACAATCATGTCGCCCTGGCGCAGGGTGCCGGCCTGGACCAGTATGGTCGCCACTGGGCCACGGCCCTTGTCGAGGCTCGATTCGACGACGGCGCCACGGGCAGGGCCCGAGACCGGGGCCTTGAGTTCCAGAACCTCCGCCTGCAGGAGGACGGCGTCGAGCAGGTCTTCGATGCCCAGGCCCGACTTAGCGGAAACCTTGACCATCATGGTGTCACCGCCCCACTCCTCGGCCACCACCGCGTGTTGGGTCAGCTCCTGCATGACCCGGTCCGGATTGGCCTGCGGCTTGTCCATCTTATTGATGGCGACCACGATGGGCACTTTGGCGGCTCGGGCGTGCTGGATGGCCTCGACGGTCTGGGGCATGACCCCGTCGTCCGCCGCCACCACCAGGATGACGATATCCGTGACTTGGGCACCACGGGCGCGCATGGCGGAGAAGGCGGCATGGCCCGGGGTGTCCAGGAAGGAGATCATGCCCCGCGCCGTCTTTACATGATAGGCGCCGATGTGTTGGGTAATGCCACCGGCCTCGCCGGCCGCCACGCGGGTGCGGCGGATGTGGTCGAGGAGCGAGGTCTTGCCGTGGTCGACGTGCCCCATGATGGTAACCACGGGCGGACGCGATTCCTGCGCCATCTCGCCCAGCTCGCGCTCCAGTTCCTGCATGAGGGCATCCTCGACGCTCTCGCGCTTGGCGGCGACGGCCTTGTGGCCCATCTCCTCCACCAGCAAGGTGGCCGTTTCGCTATCCAGGGACTGGTTGATAGTGACCGCCATGCCCTGCTTGAAGAGTTCGCGGATGAGATCGGAGGCCTTGACGGACATGCGCGCTGCCAAGTCGGCCACCGTGATGGACTCGGGAACCTCGACCTCGCGCACCACCCGCATGGTTGGGCGCTGAAAGCCATGCTTATCCTGCAACTGAGGCTTGCCGACGCGCTTTTTGCGCCGCACGCGGCGATCGCCGGCGGGGGCGGCACCGGGTTCTTCCTCGTACTCGGCCTGGGGCAAAATGATTTCTCGATCCCGCAGCGAGTCCTTGCGGGCCGCCTTCTTGACGGACCTTTCCTTTTCGGTGGCCTCGGCGCGGGGTTTGACGACCTTGACCGGCTTGGCCTCGACCTTGGCGCCCTCCTTGCGCGGCTTGGGACGGACAGCGGCATCTTCTTCAATAACCTCCTCAATGCCCTCCTCGCCGGCAGGAACTTCGAGGCGGGCCTTTTCCTCCTCTTCCTCTTCCTCTTCCTCGACGCGGCGGCGGGCCTCCTCCTCCGCCCGAAGGCGGGCCTCGGCCTCGGCCTGGCGGCGCAGTTCTTCCTCGGTGCGGCGACGGGCTTCCTCTTCCCGGAGCTGACGCTCCTGCTCTTCCTGGTCGGCAAAACGGCGGGTTCCCACCTCGGCGCGCCGGGCCTCCAGCTCGCCACGGCGGCGGGAGTCGTCGATCCTTAGGCGCGGGGACTCGGGACGGCGCCTCGGCTCGGTAGGCGGGGCCGCGGGTCTGGTCTCGGCCGGTGGCGTCGTCTGGGCCGGAGGGGGTGGCGGAGTGGCCTCGGCCTCGCCCGTACCCGGCCGCTTGACATAAATACGCTTCTTGCGGACCTCGACGCTGACCATCTTGGCGCGGGGGGTGGGAGCGGCTGACCGAGCACCACCGGGGGCACGGGGCACCGCCGCAGGCTGGCGCAACTCGCTGACGGACTTACGCTTGAGGGTGACACGACTGGGAGCCCCGCCAGCATCCGCCTCCTTTTTGCCATGGCTGCGCCTCAGGTAGCTCAGGAGCTGGAGCTTTTCCTGCTCGGTGAGTTGGGCGTCCCCATCGGCGGCGCTGATTCCCGCCTCCTTAAGCTGGGTCAGAAGACGTTCCACTGGTATGCCGACTGTTCCGGCGAGTTGTTTGACCGTTACTTCACTCATTCGGTGTGGCCTCCGCCGCTAGTGGCTCGCCGCTTCGGTAAACCAGGGTTCGCGCGCCTTCATGATCAATTGGGCCGCCCACTCGCTGTCGATGCCGGCGGCTTCCACCAACTCATCCACGGACTGTTCGGCCAAGTCTTCCATGGTCAGGATGCCATGACGGGCCAGGGTATAGGCAAGGGCCTCGTCCATGCCCTCCATGGCCAGCAGGTCCGCCGCGGGTTCCCCATCCAGGGTCTCCTCGCTGGCAATGGCTCGGGTCAGCAGGGCATCCTTGGCTCGGTCCCGCAACTGGGTCACCAGCTCCTCGTCGAATTCGGCGATGGCCAGCATCTCGACCAAGGGGACATAGGCCACCTCATCAATGCTGGAAAAGCCTTCCTCTACCAGCACAGTGGCCACGTCCTCGTCGATGTCGAGCTGTTCCATGAAGCTCTCCAGCAGCTTGCGAGACTCCTGCTCGCTCTTGGCCACTGCCTCCTCGACGTTCATGACGTTGAGTTCCCAGCCAGTGAGTTGGCTGGCGAGCCGGACATTCTGGCCTCCGCGGCCGATAGCCTGGGACAAATTTTCCTCCTTGACCGCCACGTCCATACTATTGGCGTCCTCGTCGATAACGATGGAGACCACGTCCGCCGGCGACATGGCGTTGATGACAAACTGGGCAGGATTCTCGTTCCAGAGGATGATATCGACCCGCTCACCATTGAGTTCATTGGAGACGGCCTGCACGCGGGAGCCCCGCATACCGACGCAGGCGCCCACTGGATCAATGCGGGGATCGCGGCTGCGCACGGCGATCTTGGCGCGGGAGCCCGGATCCCGGGCCGCGCCCATGATTTCGATGACACCCTCCCCCACCTCGGGAACCTCCAGCTTGAAGAGTTCGATCAAGAGTTCGGGCTTGGTGCGGCTGATGAACAACTGGGGGCCGCGCGGCTGGGCGCTGACCTCGTAGAGATAACCCCGCAGCCGGTCGCCGGAGCGCACGGACTCGCGGGGGATGACCTGGTCGCGAGGGATCAGGGCCTCGGCGGTGCCGCCCAAATCCAGAATGATGGTGCCCCGTTCGGCCTTCTTGACCAGACCAGTGACCAGTTCGCCCTTCCGCTCCTGGTAGGCCTCCACCACCTTGGCCCGCTCGGCATCGCGCACCTTCTGAACGATGACCTGCTTCGCGGCCTGGGCGGCGATGCGACCGCCAAGTTCAACCTCAATGGCCTCCTCGACGAAGTCACCAACCTGCAGGGTAGCGTCGCGGGCCCGGGCCTCGGCCAGGGCCATCTGGCTGTCGGGTATCTCCAGACTGGCCCCCTCTTCCGGGTCCTCGACCACCTCCCAGCGGCGGAAGGCCTGATAATTGCCGGTCGCGCGATCGATGGCCACCCGCGCATCCGCCTCACCGCCGATCTTCTTGCGCGTGGCCGAGGCCAGGGCCGCCTCCATGGCCTCGAAGATGACCTCCTTGGGCACATCCTTCTCGTTGGATACGGCCTCGACCACTAACAGGATTTCTTTGCTCATTCACCTTTTCCCGAATCAGAATTCAGGGACTAGCCGCGCGGATTCGATCATGGCCAGTGGCAGTTCGTGGACGATGCCCTCCACCTCCAGCCGCAAGCAGTCGCCCTCGACGCCGGCCAGCAAGCCCTCGAAATTGCGACGGCCTTTCAGCTTGACACCGAGGCGGACCTTGGCCCGCTGGCCGCGAAAGCGATTGTAATGTTCGGCGCCAAACAGGGGCCGGTCCAGGCCAGGGGAGGATACCTCCAGGTCATAATGGCTCTGGATGGGATCCTCGACGTCTAACACGCCGCTGAGCTGATGACTCACAGCCGCGCAGTCATCCAGGTTGATGCCCTCTTCCGCGTCGATATAGATCCGCAGGATGGAGCCACCATGGCTACCGCCACGTTGGCATTGCTCCACGCCGACCAGTTCGTAGCCCATGGGTTCGACCACCGACCGGACAAGAGCCGCCAACTTAATTTCCGAGTGCGTCATCCGCCGCCGCTTAAGCCGTTACAAACAAAAAGTGGGCCTAGGGGCCCACTCACTGTGCATCGCTGCCAAACGGGAGCGCGCCCGTCCAGGTCACGAGAAACCAAAAAAAACCCCGATATCGGGGTCCTGCTGGGATCCAGGGTTCCGGACCGGAAGCCCTGCTTCGATTTAAGCAATAATAACCACTTTGCCGGCCCTGGGCAAGTAAAATCCCGATTCCAAAATGACTACCCCTCCTCCGCCAGCGAGAGAAGACACCTTATGACCATGCCCAACGCTCCCTCGTCCATGCCCATGGATCGTCTGATGCCGCTGGCGCGGTCCCGGACCAAGGCATTGCTGGGGAGCGCGGCGGTGCATTTCGGCATGGCCGCGCCCAAGGTGGAGATCCGCTTCGACCTGCGGGGCCGGAGCGCTGGCCAGGTACGCCGGCAGGCCGGCAAGGTCTGGACGGTTCGCTACAACCTGGCCCTGCTGGGGCGTCATGGCGAAGACTTCCTGGCCCGCACCGTCCCCCACGAGGTCGCCCACGTCATCGCCTTCCGCCTGCATGGTCCCGGCATTCAGCCCCATGGCCCCGAGTGGCAAGCCATCATGCGCCTCTTCGGCGCCAGGCCCGAACGTTGCCATGACTTTGACGTCAGCGGCCTCCAGACCCGCACCCTGAATAGCTACCACTACCAGTGCGGCTGCCGTTCCCACCTGCTTACCAGCATCCGCCACAACCGCATCCTGCGCGGTCAGCATTACCTCTGTGGTACCTGCGGACAGGCCTTGGAATGGGCGCGGGAGGAGAAGAGGGGCTGATCGGATCAGCCGCCCCTCAGCCCCAGCGGATCCAAGGGATCCACGCCCTCCATATAGGGTAGCCGGCGATCGCTGTTGGTAATCTGATAGATGGCGCCCATCCAATTACCGACCACGCCTTCCGCTGTGTCATGCCAGGTATTGTCGAGGGAGACGGCGATGCGCCCCTCCGGTACATCGGGTGCGGTCTGGCCCCGGTCGAGGGCGGTTAGGATCCGGGCACGGTGTTCCTCCAGGATGGCGCGATCACGCAGCCGGATATAGTTTTCCGGGAAGGGGGGGTAGTCCGGCCGTTCGCGGTCAACGAAGCGGTTGACCTCGCGCTTGTACTCCTTGAGCAGGGAGACGGTGTCGTACTCCGGATGGCCTTGGAAAAAGACCAGGCGAAAGCCATCCTCGCTCACCGCCAAATGCACCCCCGCCTGGTCGCTCTCGGCCAGGACGCGCAGCCCGGCCTGTTCAAATTGATGACGGCCGATTTCATTGAAGCGGGAATGTGGCACATCGAAGAGGGTATTGACGTTCTCCACCAGCGGGTGGGCACGATCGACGACGCGGTGCGGATAGACGCCCCACTGCTTGCGCGCCAGGCCATAGCGCCGCTGGCCATAGCGGAACTGGAGCACCGCATGGGTTGCGAGACAAGAACAAAGGGTGGAGGTGACGTTTTCCACCGCCCAGTCGATGACCTGGATCAGGGGCTCCCAGAAGGCCTCGTTGGCCAGGTTGGGATGGGTGACATTGGCGCCAGTGATGATGAGGGCATCCAGACCATCCTCGCGGATGCGGTCGAAGGTTTCATAGTAACGCTCAATATGGGCCCGGGCCGCCGGACCTCTGGGCAAGGCATCGAGACTGAAGGGGTGAACGAAAAACTGGGCAATCTGGTTGCTCTGGCCGACGAGGCGGAAGAACTGGCGCTCGGTGGCGGCCAGGGCCGTATCGGGCATCATGTTGCACAGGCCGATGTGCAGCTCGCGAATATCCTGATGGAAGGCCCTGGCCGGATCCAGGATATTCTGCCCCTCGGCGCGCAGGCGATCAAAAGTGGGCAGGTCGTTATGGGCAACGATAGGCATGAGACGGGTCCAGCGAGAGTCGGCGATGGAGATTATGCTTTACGGGAGATGGCCTGCTCGATGAGTTCGAGAAAATCGCGCTCGTCGCGCACCTGGGCCACCTCGGGGGAGGCCACGGTATAGCCATGGGGCGCGGCGATGGCCTCGTAACGTGGCACGCGGGAATGAAAGAGGCGAGGAAAAACCCAGCGGGTGAAATCATCCGGGTCGATCTCGGCCACATAGTCGTAACGGCGCTCGGCCAGAAAATCACTCGCCGCCGAGGCAAGGAACTCGGGACGGTAGTAGAGGGGCTTGGGGTCGGCCTGGGCGCGCTCGATTAGCGTGATCTCGTCTTCCTCCGGTACCTGGATGTAGAGGATGAGACTCTCATCCGACAGCAGATCTATCACGCGGGGCTCGTCGAGTTCACATAAGGAACCGCCCACGTCGTTGACCAGGTGGCGGTAGCCATAGACCTCCCTGGCCTTCCACTTGAAGGCAGGAACGTCCAGCATGGCCGCGATCTCCGCTTGGCGGTAGAGGGCCTGGCGACGATTGAATTCCTCCAGTCCCAGGCCACCCAGTTCGGGATTGCCCAGCTTGCCAACGAAGCCCAGGACAGGCCCCAAGTCATCGACCTTGATGTTGTTGCGGATAAAGATCCAGTCCCGGCGCAACAGTTCGCGCAGGAAGGGGACTTGCATGGCCTGGCCCTTGATGAGGTCCAGGATGTGCTCGTCCAGGTAGCGGGTGCCGATGCGATAGTCCCCGGAGTAGTGGAACCAGTCGTGCCGGCGCAGTATGCCCGAGAGGTGGGTCTTGCCCACGCCGGACATGCCTAGGAGGGTGATGCACTTATTTTCCCAGGCGCGAAAGGCTTCGACGGTCAACTTCACGGCAATGGCTCCTTGGCCAGCGGGAGGGAGGGGCTGATCTGGGGCTGATTTTAAGCCATCCAGGCGATCAGGCATGAAAAAAGGGCCGGTCGGCCCTTTTTTCACACTCGATGTATAGCTCGGATAATTAGGCCAGAGCCAGGGCCTGAGGCAGCCGATCTTCCAAACGCTGGATCTCGCTCCCCACATCCATGTCGAAAAAGCCCTGCAGGATGTCAAGGGCCTCCCCGAGGCTGTCGAAACCCCACTCATCCACCTTGCAGTGCTGGGCCCATTCCTCGACCCGGAAGCAGCGCAGACCCGTGTGGCGCGCCCGCCGCGCATCGTAACGCAGCCGGTAGCCGGACTCGGTCCGCGAATCCCACTTGTAACGGATAATCTTGTCTTGGTGGCCAGTCATAGTCTTTGCCTGCTGTTTTAATCATTCCCGATCGGCGCCTGCCGCCCGGAAGGCACCCAACCCGTCGATGGCGTCTCTTTTTTGCTACAATCCAGCCTTTACTGTTGGATTTTAGATCACGCGCAACGGGATTTGTGTTGATAATAGCACGGTGAAAGGAAAAAACAACAAGTAAACGAAAATTTAATCCTTTCAGGACAGTGACTCAGGTATTGGATTGGCATCCCGGAGCATTTTGCTGCTTGTATTTTTTGTGACACAAAACCTGCCAAGAGGACCTTGCCGGCCAGACCCCCCATCTAGGGATGGAGGTCACCACTTCCCGCCAACCAGCCCGCGGAACCTCTGCGGCAACTCCGATACGGGTCATAACTGAGATCTCGCCCACCCCAGCCGAATCGTCCCTGGGTGTTGGGCTCCTCATTAGATCATCACCCTGGCCCATGCCCCTGGGACAAACCAGGGAAGACTGGCCAAGGCCAGGGCCGCCGCACCCGGGGCGATGGAAGAGGATGGAGAATGACGGGGGGAGCGCCAGGGAAAACTCCCGGCGTGGGGTAGCCGGGACAGGGTAAGGGAGCTGGGCCCCAATACCAGCCGAAGCCGTCCAAGGTCTGCCAAGCCCGGTTATCCTGACCCGGCACGGCAATGGCAGGGTCATTTCCCCAGCCCCGGGGTCCTGTCCAGACCCAGTGGGGTGAGGGTGCCAACGGGGCATCGACCCTCGTCGCCAAGGCGTCCGAGACGACCGCCCCAGGTACGACCTCTTCCGCCGCCGCGCCCTTCACCGCGTCCGGCGCAGGCACGGGCGACGCTGCCGGGTTCACTTCACCCATCACCGCATTGGCCAGAGCCTGGGCCTCGGCCGAGGTAAGGCCCACCCCAAGATCGGCCGCCGCCGAGTTCGCCCCTTCGCCAACTGGGACAAAACCAATCCCCCCTACTTGGCCGACGAGCAGACCCCAAAGCAGACCACCGGTCAGTATCCGCGCGTTCAGAAGCCTTGGCCTCCATGACTGAACTGGCTGATGGCGATATTCAATTCGGGGCATAGGGGGTCCTCCCCAAAAACGCATCCGGTTTGCAAGGGCTTCAGGCGTTGTTAGCGAGCGGATCAGGTCGGATCAGGGTGCCAAGAATACGCTGAATGGGGGCGATGCAAGCGGCCATATTGGCCTTGAGTTCCGCGAACTGTATCTCCCCCTGGGCCTTGCCCGCCGCCCAATTGATGACAAAGGCCAAGCTGGCGTAGCAGATCCCCAGTTCCCGGGCCAAGGCCGCCTCAGGCATGCCGGTCATGCCAACCATGTCGCAGCCATCCCGCTCCATGCGTCTGATCTCGGCGGCGGTCTCCAGACGCGGGCCCTGGGTCACGCCGTAGGTGCCGCCATCGAGGAGGCTAATCCGCAACTCCCTCGCCGACCGCAGCAGGTCGGCGCGCAGGGCCTTGCAATAAGGCCAGGTGAAGTCAATGTGGACCAGGTCCGCTTCGCCGCCTTCGTGGAAGGTGTGGTCACGGCCATGGGTATAGTCGATGAGATGATCGGGGGCCACCAGCACCCGCGGTCCATAGGCGGGGCTGATACCCCCGACGGCGGCGAGCCCCACCACTTGCTTCACGCCCAGGGTCTTAAGTGCCCAAATATTGGCGCGGTAATTGATGGCGTGAGGTGGCAGGCGATGATTGGCGGCATGGCGGGGCAGGAAGAAGACCTCACCACCTTCTAGCCGGCCATGGAGGATAGGGGCGGAGGGCTGTCCATAGGGGGTTTCGGGGTTCTCCTCTCCCAGCGGTTCCAGGCCGGGAAGGTTGGAAAAACCCGAGCCTCCAATAATGGCGATGCGACTCATGACTAACTTGCCTCGGCGATCAGGAGGCGCGAAGTTTAACGAGAGCCGGCAAGTATGCAAAAAAAACCGGCGCTGGATCCTGCGCCGGTCTTGGGTGTCAGATCAGGGCCCCTGGCGCTCCCCAGGCGGGTCGATTACTAGACCCGGACCTCGTGGAAAAGACCTATCTCCAAGAGTTTGGGGAAGAGTACCTGGTCTTCCCGAGCGATGCGGTCTGCAATCATATGGAAAACATCATGAGTTTCCCGCATGAAGTCCTCGGTGAAATTGAAGTCACAATTCTTCAGCCATTTCTTGTGGTAATCATCGAAGGTCTTGCGCAGGGGCTTTTCACCGTTTATGAAGCCCCAGGCAAGGGCCTTGATCTTGGGGTCGTCGTGGATCAGCAGCGAGGGATAGACCCCCCGATCCTCCTCGCTGAGGTGCTCCTTGACCTTGAGGCCGAGGTCGCACAGGAGTTGATAGGCCGTCTTGGCGTTGGGCCGAACCCTGAGCATCTCGGGGGTCAACAGGGCCTGCAGGTCCTCGATCATCAGCCGTAGGTCCGCGTGGCGATTGCGGTATGCCGACAAGTCTTGCATCAAACCATCCTCCTCGTTATATGAGCCTGAACAATGGAACTCGGTTACTTGCCGGACCCTGGCCTGTGGCGAGCTGCCGTTATTTTGGAAATAGATAGCCCAAAAACCCTATAAAGTCAACAAGTATTTAATTTCATTAGATTTTTATTAAATTCCAATGGTCCTGGTAAAACTGGGCCACGTCAGACTCTGAAACGACCTCAGACATCCCCGTCAGCCACCGCATAGATCCCCGCGGCATTGCGAAAGTAGTTCTTGTAATCGAGGCCGTAGCCAAAGAGATAACGATCAGGGGTCCTGACACCGACATAATCCGCCTCAAAGCCGCAGGTCCGCGCCCGTGCCTTTTCGACCAGTACTGCGCTGCGCACGCTGGCCGCATCATCTTCCTGGCAGGCGAGAGTGACGGCTTCCAGGGTCAGCCCCTCGTCGAGGATATCGTCCACCAGCAAGACATGGCGCCCGCGAATGGCCGCACTGGGCCGGTGCAGCCAGGCCAGATCACCGCCGTGGGTTGCCCCCCCATAACGGGTGGCGTGCAGATAACCCAACTGGAGTTGGAAATTCAGGCGTGGCAGCAGTTGCCCCGCCGCGATGACCGCGCCGGTCATGAGGCAAAGGACCAGGGGATCACTCTCCGCCAGGTCCGCCGTGATCTCCCCCGCCATCCGGTCCAGGGCCAGATCCATCGCTTCGGCGGAGACAAGCAATTCCGCCCGCGCCGCCACGCCGGCATATTCTTTAGAGGTCAGGCGCATGTCAGCTTCTTCTTGCATCTTTCCCACCAGGAAGTCATGGGTTCAAAGGTCGAGAGTGAGCGAGTTAGCCTCCAACAGGCCTCCGGCCTCGCGCACACCCTTTTGCCAGCGGGGGTCGAGGTGAAGGTGGGCGCGATCGACCCCTCCACGGCCATGCATGCGCAGGCAACGCAGATGGGTGGTGGGGTCATCATGATGGCGCAGGGCCTCCACTACCTCTCGGGCCGCCGGGCGGTTATTGCAGACCAGGAGGACATCGCAGCCGGCGGCGAGGGCAGCACGGGCACGCTCGGCGTACCCCCCCCCCGCCGCCGCGGCGGCCATGTTGAGGTCATCGCTGAAGATGACGCCCTGGAAAGCCAGTTGCCCGCGCAAGACCTCCTTGAGCCAGAAAGGCGAGAAACCCGCCGGCCTCGGATCGATATGGCTATAAAGGACATGGGCCGGCATGATGGCCTCCAGGCCGCGCCGAATCAGACGCTCGAAGGGCACCAGATCGTCCATTTGGATATCCTCGAAGCGGCGGCGATCAATGGGCAACTCGGCGTGAGAGTCGGCGGCTACCCCGCCATGACCGGGAAAGTGCTTGCCGACCTGGGCCATGCCAGCGGACCGGGCACCTTCGCTCCAGGCCCCGGCGAGATCGGCGACCGCATTGATGTTGTCGGCAAAGGCACGATCACCAATGACGCCGCTGACCCCGCGATCCAGATCCAGCACGGGGGCGAAGCTGAAATCCACGCCAACGGCCCTCAGTTCGGCGGCCATGAGCCAACCGACCGCCTCCGCCGCCTGTCGCGCATGATGGGGATTTCGCCTGGCCAGTTCACCAAAGCGTGCCGCCGGGGGCAATTGGGTGAAGCCGTCGCGAAACCGCTGCACCCGCCCGCCTTCCTGGTCCACCGCAATCAGCAAATGCGGATCGCGCAGGGCGTGGATCTCCGTCGTCAGAGCGGCGATTTGTTCCGGTTCCAAGAAGTTGCGGCTGAACAGGATGACGCCGCCGACTGCCGGATGGCGCAGCAGATCGCGCTCCTCGGCGGTGAGGGCGAACCCTGCGAGGTCGAGCATGACGGGGCCCAGGGACACGGTATAAGACCCTCCAGGGGGTAGCAAGGCTGTCGAGCCGTCAGCATAGCCGCCCTTGGCGCCGGCGACCAGACTCGGCTCCGACAATCGGCCTCCGGCAACCAACCCAAAGCAAACCAAACTAAATCAAGTAATCGTCCGGGATGACCGGCCCCTGCAATCAGCCCGGATTGCGCACATCCAACCAATCCCGCAAACGGTCGCCGAGCAGATTGACGGAAAACACGACCAAGGCAATGGCGATGCCGGGGGCGATCACCAGATGGGGCGCCACCAGCATGTAGCCCACGCCATCCCGGATCATGCTGCCCCAAGAGGCTTGGGGTGGCTGAACGCCGAGGCCGAGAAAGGACAGCCCGGCCTCGGCGATCACGGCCCCGGCGATGCCAAAGGTGGCTTCCACAATCAGCGGCGCCAGGGCCAGGGGCAGCAGGTGGCGAAAGAGGATTCGCCCTGTTCCGACCCCCAGGGATCGGGCAGCGACGACATGATCTCGCTCCTTGAGGGCCAGGATTTGCGCCCGCGTCAGACGCGCGTAGCCCACCCAACCGGTGGCAGACAGGGCGATGATGAGGTTGTCGATGCCGGGCCCCAAAATGCCCGCCAGGGCAATAGCCAACAGGATACCGGGAAAGGCCAGGAAGACGTCGATCAAGCGCACCAGCACGAGATCGACCCAGCCACCGACGAAGGCGGCCACGCCCCCCACCAGGACGCCGAGCAAGGCCGAAAGGACAACGACGCCAAAGCCCACCAGGAAGGCGATTCGCGCCCCCACCAGCAAGCGGTCCAGGACCGGGCGACCCAGGTCGTCATGGCCAAGCAGGGCACCCGGCCCCGGCCCCGCCAGGATGACCGGCAGGTCCACCGCGTTGGGGGCCAGGGGCAGCCAGGGGCCCGCGAGGGCGGCGAGGATCCATAACGACAGGAACCCCGCCGAGAGGAAGGCGCCAGGGGCGGACAGGGGTGAGGGAACCCGGCCCGTCATCGCGACAGCCAGCGAATGCGGGGATCGACCGAAGTATAGACCAAGTCGGTCAGGGTATTGACCAACACATAGGTCAGACTGATGAGCAGCACACAGGCCTGCACCACCGGATAGTCCCGGCTCTGGATCGCCTCCACCAACAAGCTGCCCACCCCTGGCCAGGCGAAAACCGTCTCGGTGATAACGGCCCCGCCGAGCAACCCGCCCAGTTGCAGCCCGATCACGGTCAGGATCGGAAGCCAGGCGTTGCGCAGGGCATGTCCCCAGAGAACCCGGTCCTCGGACAGGCCCTTGGCGCGGGCAGTACGCACATAGTCCTCCTCCAGCACCTCCAGCACGCTGCCGCGCACCATGCGGGCGAGGATGGCCGCCAGCCCGGTGCCCAGGGTGATGGCCGGCAGGACCAGGCTCGCCAGACCCTCGCGCCCACTCACCGGCGTCCAGCCCA
>JBFZDM010000324.1:0-2705 GCA_041307365.1 Chromatiaceae bacterium
GCTCCCGCGCCAGTAACCGCTGAAGAAGTTGAAGAACTGCCAGACGACTTGGTCGGCGAAAAGTTGAATCCCGCAGAGGAGGCGTATTCAAGCGCATACCTTGCGGCCAGGGCTGCTGGAGCTTCGGCTGCGGATGCAAGGGCTGCTGGAGATCGGGCTTACGACACGTTCATCAACGACATCTCTACTGGCGCTTCTTCTGGGATGGCGCAAGAGATCTCGCCGCCGGATCTTTCTGGCCGGATGCCGGATACCTTGGACGACATCGTCTCGGAGGTTGCGTCTCGCTCGTATGACGAGGCGTACAGCGCTGCGGTCGGTCGAGGCGCGAGCCACGCTGACGCCGTCGCGGCTGGCCAACGAGCAGTGGATGCGGTCTGGGACGGTGCTGCGGGCTTGGGTACGGTCTCTCCTGGCGAGCGCGAAGAGAGTGATGTTGGCTATGTCGGTGGCCCTCTCGATCAACTGGGTGATGTCTCAAGACTGGAAGTTGAGCAGAACCCATTCGACACTGGGCGAGGGGTCGTCTTCGAGGATGTGACTCGGCCATCTGGTGGTGGGGTTGCCACCGTCTACACGGGGGTCCAAGAGCCGTTTGGTCCGGCGCCAAAAGGCTTCACTGGTCCGGTGTTCGAGGGTCAGCTTGGGCTGTCGGTCGGCGACATCGCGTACAAGAACCTGGGTGACTTGGCGGACACGCCTGCTCTTGAGCCTTCTGGCTGGACGCCGGACACGATGCCGGCTCGGGAGCCGGGAACACTGTCGGCAAACCTGGGGGGCACTTCGTTCGCGCCTCCGACGGAAGGCCTGGGCCTGCTGCCGCAGGAGTTTGAAGAACTGCGCCTAGGTGGCGACCGCGGGCAGCAAGGCCTGTCGATGCGGGACATCGCCAACAAGGAGCGGCAGGAATACTTCGAGGAGGGCGCCGATCGACCGATAGGCGGCACTCCGGGTTGGGAGTTGGATCCCTTTGCCAGGGAGGGCGATCCTGGCTTCGTAGGGCCCGCTCAGCCCTCGGGTGGTGCTCTACCCTCAGGCGCGGCAGGAGCGGCCTCTGAAGCCCTTCCAGGGGCCTTGCCGGGCGCCTCCATGTCGCCCGATCTGGAGTCCAGGGTCGTCGACATCCTCGACAAGGTGCGCGACACGTACGCGTACCGGGATGGGCCTCGGTCGACCACGGGCCTGTCGAGGAGCGATCTTCAGGCGCTGGTGGACGCCGGTCTGGGCAAGTACGACCTGTCGGAGAGTCAGACGATTGATCAAGCGCTGGCCTCGCTGAAGACGGGGCAGTATCTTGAGCAGAACATGCCGTCGATCATCGGCATGTTGGCGGGCCCGGTGCCTCAGATCGTGGTTGAGTCGATCTTCGCCATGAAGGAGGGCTACAAGCCCAGTTCCATCGTCGGCACGATCGTGTCGTCGGTCATCGGTTCGGCCATTCAGATGGTCACCGGCATCGCGGTGCCGGGCCAAGCCGTGCAGGATCTGGCGCAGGGCAACGTCGGCAAGGCCGCCTTTGGTGTGGGCGTGACGAACGTGGCAGCAAGGCTGGGTTTGCCGGTTGGCACGGTGAATGCCGCCTTGAGCGGCAACCTGGGGGCCGCAGCAGCCAACCAGATGCTGTCGGAAGTGGTGATGGAGAGCGCCAAGACGATGGGCGCCGATCCTGGGCTGATCGCAACTATTGCGGTCAAGTCTGGGCTGGGTCAGTCTGCCTTCGAGAAGATTGCCGGGGCCATCAACGACAACAGCATCGTTCGTGGCATCAACGACTTCATGGGCGAGATCTCCTCGGGCATCAAGGGCTTCGGCATCGACACCGGCTTAGGCGAGGCTCTGTCGAGCCGACAGGGCGCCGTGACGGCCGGCGACGCCTCTGGCGGTTACGACGGATCGTACGGCGGGTCGAACTACGAGAGCGAACAGGCCGGCTTGATTGCTGATGCCATTCAAGGTGGGCAGCCGAAGAAGAAGCTGCCGCGATGGAGCGATCTGTTCTTCTCGAACCTCGCCCGCGACATGGGTGCCTCGTTTGCTGGGCCTCCTCCGGTTGACCGCGGCGAACTCGACGACCTTGAGGAGTCGCTGTCTATTGCAAATGCGTATGGCGACCCGAGTCGACGTCAAGATGTTCTTGATCCGCTTGGTGGCGTTCAAGCGGGAGGCGATCGTCTGGATGTTGATGTTGGCGGGGCAGACGTCGGAACTATTGGTGGCGCACAGGACAAGACCGACCTTGCCAACATCATCAGGGAATACGCGCAACTCAACGACCCGAGCTTCGTCATTTACGACGACGGCACGTTGGGCATCAAAGACTATGACCTGAACGTCGTCCACAAATTCGACAGTGCCGGGAATGTGCTGGGCACGTACCCTGCTGCACATTCTGGCAGCGAACCCACGTCCGATGTCGCAAAAGAACTGCTGAGCACGTCCTACGTGTCGAGCTTGTTCGGTGACAGGGGCGAGCAGATCACGCGTCGTCTTGCTGGCACCGAAGGGCAGGATCGGATGAGTGAGGAGGAGTACCGAGCGCTGTTCGGCTCTGGGCAATCTGCCAACCCGCCGACGACTGGCGCTCAGTCTGTCTTCGGTGACGTCTCTGGCACGTTCGGGTCGAAGGCTGATGCTCTGGCGGCATTCCCGGGCCTGTCGCTGGTGAGCAAGGACACCGGCACGGGTGACGAGACGTACGAGAACCA
>JBFZDM010000349.1:0-4202 GCA_041307365.1 Chromatiaceae bacterium
CGGGCCGTCTCGGGCTCCGAGTCCGTCACCATGCGTAACAGCTATGTGGGTCTGGCCAGCAACTGGGGTACTGTCCTCATGGGCCGTCACGACACCCCGCTGAAGATCTCCACCGGCCCTCTCGACCTCTTCGCCGATACCATGGCCGACTACAACAACACGGTTGGCTTTAACGATCTGCGCGTGGATAACGCCATCGCCTACATCAGCCCCAGCTTCTCCGGCTTCCAGTTTGCCGGCGCCGTCCATGCCGGTGGTGGTGCCATGATTAATGGCTACAACGAGGATTCCAATAGTCTGGCGGAAGCCTATTCCTTGGCGGGCATCTACAAGAACGGCCCCTTCTACGGAAGCCTCGCCTACGAAAGCCTCGGCGAGGATCTTGCCACCACCCAGGCGACGCGCGATGCCTTCCCCGGTGCGTTTGGTGACTTTGATAAGTGGCGTGTCGGTCTCGGTCTCCTCGACTGGAACGGATTCACCTTGGATGGTATCTATGAGAACTGGGACGGCGCCGGGTTCGTTGACGGTGTAGACGCCGACCTGTGGCAGATCCAGGCGGGCTATAGCTTCAACAACTTCATGGTCAAAGCCATGTATGGCGACTCTAGCGTCGACGCCAATGGCGACAATGACAATGGCTACGACTGGAACACGTGGGCCGTTGGCGCTGACTACAACTTCAGCAAGCGCACCAAGGCCTTCATGGTCTACACCGACAACGACGCCGACTCCTTGTGCGGCGATGACGATGATGAAGCCTGTAGCGCGGACTGGCAGGGCTTCCAGCTTGGCGTGATGCACAGCTTCTAAGCTGCACCCGATCCCTCGTGGATCCTGAAACGGGGCCTTCGGGCCCCGTTTTCGTTGAGGCTGGAAAACCCCAACCCGCATTTCCAAGTCGCGCCCCCTAGGCCGGGAGCGCCTCCACCAACCTGGCCCCTTGCTCCGTTCCCAGGATCAGCACATCCGCCCCGCGCAGGGCGAAGAGGCCGACGGTCACCACCCCCGGGATGTTATTGATGACCTGCTCCAGTTCCTGGGGCTGGTGGATGGCCATGCCCGCCACGTCCAGGATGACATTACCGTTATCGGTGACGAGGCCTTCGCGCCAGACGGGGTTGCCACCGAGCTTGACCAGTTCGCGGGCGACATGGCTGCGGGCCATGGGGATGACTTCCACCGGCAGGGGAAAGCGGCCCAGGACCTCCACCAGTTTGCCCTCGTCGGCGATGCAGACGAACTGGGCGCTGGCGGCGGCGACGATCTTTTCCCGCGTCAGGGCGCCACCGCCACCCTTGATGAGCTGGAGCCGGTGGTTGGACTCGTCGGCGCCATCCACGTAGAGAGACAGACCGCCCACCGCGTTGAGGTCGTAAACCCGGATGCCGTGCGCCTCCATGCGCTGGGTCGAGGCATCCGAACTGGAGACGGCGCCCTCGATGCGGCCCTTGACCCTGGCCAGAAAGTCGATGAAGTGGTTGACCGTACTGCCGGTGCCAACGCCAACGACGCCGCCTTCCACATAGTCGAGGGCGGCCTCGGCGGCCAGGCGTTTCATCTCGTCTTGAGTCATCTGTGTCTCCTCGCGTGCTGGTTGGAATCCTGGCCATGATAGCAGAGCCTCCCCAGCCGGACGGCTTGCGGGTAAGATGGGAAAACCCTTTGATCTCCTTGCCGCCATGCCTGAAAACTACATCGAACGCATCCTGCGGGCGCGGGTCTATGACCTGGCCCACGAGACGCCGCTGACCAAGGCCGAAGGCCTGTCGCGGCGCCTGCACAATCAGGTTTTGCTCAAACGCGAGGATCTGCAGCCGGTCTTCTCCTTCAAATTGCGCGGCGCTTACAACAAGCTGATCAACCTGGACCGGGCGGTGCTGGCGCGGGGGGTCATCGCCGCCTCCGCCGGCAATCATGCCCAGGGGGTGGCGATGGGCGCGGCCCGGCTCGGCGTCGCGGCCACCATCCTCATGCCCCGCACCACGCCACCGATCAAGGTGCAGGCGGTGCGCGGATTCGGCGCCAAGGCCGTGCTGCATGGCGATTCCTATGACGAGGCCTATGCCCAGGCCCTGGAATGGGCGGCGGAGCGGAACCTGACCTTCATTCATCCCTTCGACGACCCGGATGTCATCGCCGGCCAGGGCACCATTGCCATGGAGATTCTGCGCCAGCACCCCCAGCCGCTGCACGCCGTCTTCGTGCCCGTGGGCGGTGGTGGCCTCATCGCCGGGATAGCCGCCTACGTCAAATACGTACGGCCCGAAGTCAAGGTGATCGGGGTGGAGCCGGAGGACGCGCCGACCCTCCATAGCGCCATGGCCGCCGGCCATCGGGTGGAATTGCAACAGGTGGGGCTCTTCGCCGATGGCGTGGCGGTGCGGGTCATCGGCGAGGAGACCTTCCGCGTCGCCCGCGACCGGGTGGACCATGTCATCCTGGTCAGCACGGACGAGATCTGCGCCGCCATCAAGGACATTTTTGACGACACCCGCGGCATCGCCGAGCCCGCCGGCGCCCTGGCCCTGGCGGGTCTCAAGCGCTATGTCCAGGCGACGGGCATTCAAGGCCAGAATCTGGTGGCCATCGAGAGTGGGGCCAACATCAATTTCGATCGGCTGCGGCATGTGGCCGAGCGCGCCGAACTGGGCGAGCGGCGCGAGGCCCTGCTGGCGGTGGAGATCCCGGAACGGCCGGGCAGCTTCCTGGAATTCTGCCGCGCCCTCGGCAAGCGACAGATCACCGAGTTCAACTATCGCTACGCCGACCAGCGCCGGGCTCAGGTCTTCGTTGGGGTCGAACTCGGGCGTGGCGACGAGGAGCGCAAGGAACTCATTGCCCGTCTGGACGGCAAGGGTTTCACGGTCGTTGACATGACGGACAACGAGACCGCCAAGCTCCACATCCGCTTCATGGTCGGCGGCCATGCCCAGGGCATCGCCGACGAGATGCTGGTGCGCTTCGAATTCCCCGAGCGCCCCGGCGCCCTGCTCACCTTCCTCGGCGGCCTGGGGAGGCGCTGGAATATCAGCCTGTTCCATTACCGCAACCATGGCGCCGCCTATGGGCGGGTCCTGATGGGCTTGCAGGTTCCCATCCCGGAACAGCCGGAACTCTTCCAACGGCTGGATGGCATGGGTTATCGCTACTGGGACGAGACCGACAACCCAGCCTGCCGTATCTTCGCCGGGGCGAGCGGCGCCTGAGGACCGCCCTCTCACCCCGCCATGAGGTAAGCGCCTGCTGCGGGGGACCGGTTTCAGGAGCCTCGAAAACAGGGATGTTTTCGGGCAGCCTCCAGGGATGGATTAACGGCGGTCCTGAAACCGGACCCCCGCGGCAGGCGCGGCATAGGGCCCATGCGCCATGCGCTCCCTTCCCCTTCCTGGCGGCCTTCCGGTTATGCCGATCCCGCCGGGAGCAACGACAGGCCCGCTAGCGCCGGGGGCGGGAATAGATCCTCTCCTCCGTCACGATCATATCCAGTTGCACGTCCCAGGGTCGCGCCTCCAGGTGCTCGACCTTCTGGCACTCATGGGCCAGGCCGACGAGGAGGGGACGGCGCCAGTGCCCGCGCGCGCTCAGGTAGGCCAGGGTCTGGTCGTAATAGCCGCCGCCCATGCCGAGGCGGTTGCAGTCGGCGTCGAAGCCGACCAGAGGCAGGAGCAGCAGGTCGAGGGCCCAGGGCAGATGGATCTTGCCGTTCCTGAGGCTGGGCTCGGGGATGCCATAGTGGTTGGGTACCAGGGGGTCCCCGGGACGGTAGCGCACGAACCAGAGCTTGGGTTTGGGGTGGGGCCTGAGCACCGGCAAGTGGCATTGCTTGTGACGGGCCTGGGCCAGGCGCAGCAAGGGGCCAGGATCGAGTTCGCCATCGGTGGCCCGATAGGCGGCAAGGCGGCGGGCGCGCAGGAAGAGGAGGTGCTTGCCCAGCAGGCGGGCCAGGCTGGCGGCGTGGCGCCTCTGCTCGACGGCACTCAGGGCGCGCCTCTGGGTCCGCAAGGACCGCCGCAGGGCCTTACCGGACATCACGACAGTGAAGGAGGAGAGGAGAGGAGAGGATAGGAGTAGGAGAAATAGGGACATCCCCCGCCTGTGCCGTCAAGACCTTTGTTCTTGAACCAGAAGGCTCAAGTGGGGACAGTCGGTTTTGCTTCAGGCTTTCCGCTCGGTGGCGGACATGCGCAACGGCGCCACGG
>JBFZDM010000371.1:0-2846 GCA_041307365.1 Chromatiaceae bacterium
TTGGCCTACATCAAGCACATGCTGGACGAGGCGCGTTACCAGGCTGGCACCGCGGCGACCCTGGAGCAGACCGCCTTTCTGACGGACCCGACCTTGCAGCGTGCCTTCGTCCGCAGCCTGGAGATCATCGGGGAAGGGCAAGCACGTTCCCTAGCCCTTTCGCGCCCGCCACCCATCCATCCCATGGCACGCCATGGCCGGGATGCGCGACCGAGTGATCCACGACTATCTTGGGGTCGACTATGAGATCGTCTGGGATGTGGTCAAGAACAAGGCCCCTGCGCTGCGGATCGACTCGGAGCGGATTCTAGGGCTGGAGTCGCCCCCGGAAGCGCCGGATAGCTGATGGGCACTGCATTCGGTCCGATGCTGGATTCCGCATGGTTTACCTTTCAAAGCATAGGTTTAGCGAGTACCGTGGTCTGACACCGGTTAACCACCGGTTAACCAAAGAAAGCCCCATTTTTTCCCGAAAGCATGGCCCGCCAATACCTGAGTGTCCGCTCGCGTTGCTCCGGTGACTGGAAGCCGAACGGCAGTCCGGCCAGTAGCAACCGCACGCGGCGGCGACCGGCTGCCACGGTGGCGACGGTGGTCAGCGGCCGGTCCTCGTCCCCCAGCAGGGGGTAAGCCAGCAGGGTGTCGCATTGGTCAGCATCACCGAGGGCGGTATAGGCCAGCGCCTGGTGCAAGTCGGCGCGGTGGGCGTCGCGCACGGCGTCGGTGAGCCCGTGCCAGCCGTGACGAGCGAGTAAGGACAAATGGGCCTTGTACTTGGCATCGACCCACACTACCCGCTGGAGACCACGCAAGCCGGTGTCGGGGATGAGTGCCCCCATGGATGCCAGGTTGCCCTGCCAGTTGAGGCGGTGGCGGGCCTCGCCCTGTCCGAGCCAGGTCAGTCCCAATTGCGGCGCAAGATCCCGTACGAAGGCGGCCACCCAGGCCTCCCAGATTTCATCAGCCTTGAGATCCCAGGCCAGGCCATCGAGACTGCGGGCACCACCCAGCCCACGCTCCTCGGCCACCCAACCCATGGCCTGCATGGCATCAGCCAGCCAACTCCCGGCCCCCGGCTGATCCCAGGGGCCTGGGCGGCGGCTCGCCCCGGGGCCGATGTGATGGCTCAAGAGTCGAATGCGTTCCTGCAGCGCGCGACTGGGCAAGGAGTCGCGTTGGGGGGCGAGTTCCTCGTCCAGCCGGCTGAGGGTCCAACGCATGGCAGCGAGGATGTCGGGATCCTTGTCCAGATCGGGAAAGGTGCAAGGGAGGCGCGTCCAGGCGCCTCGGCCCAGGTCTCGGCGGGCCCACTGGGCCCATTCGACCCGCCCGCGCGGGCTGGCCCGCGCTTCGGTCCGCTCGACGAAACCCCGCTTGAGGTGATGTAGCAAGGCCTCCAAGCGGTGCAGGACGGGGCCCGCCAGCAACCAGGGCGGGACCTCACGGGCTGAACCCGGCACCAGCGGCGCCTCCCCCAGGCGTGGCTCGACCGCAAAGCCCGTCGCCTGGAAGACGGCCCCCAGCGCCGTCCAGCGGAAGCGCGGCGCCACCAGTAAACCCGCCGCTACCCGACGCGTTGCCGGCGAGAGCAGGGGCACGGCACCGATATGGCTACCCGGATGCACGACCAGGCGCACGCCGCCGCGGGTCTCGACCTCGGTGCGCAGGTCGAGACGGCGCAGTTGCGGCGCATTGGCCTGGATGAAGCCCTCGATCCAGTGTTCGCCGGCAGCGCCGACAGTGGCGGGTTCGATCTTGACGGGGTCGCCATGGTCGACCAGTCGCAATAGAGGCCGGGCCCTGGGAGCCGGCGGTTGGGTGAGTGGGGCGCGTGAGCGACCTTTGGCGATCGACCCTCGGGTGGCCATCAACCCAGCCCCAGGACACGGGAACTTATCCGGTCGGTGAGGCCGGCGATGGCCTCGGTGGCACCGCCGCACAGCCGCTCGTCCAGATAGTCGCGCAAGAGCGGGACCAGTTCGAATTGCAGGCGGCGGGCAACCCGGGCTGCCCGGTCGGTCGGGTCCAGGTCCGGGCGGGGATCGAGGAAATAGGCATGGCCGGGGATCAGGCGTAGGGTCTCTTCGTCGGCAAACTCGGCGAAGGTATGGATGGTGTCGGCAAAAAGCTGTACGGCAACAGCTACGCCCTCGGCCACCACCGCCGTCAGATCGGGCCAGACTTCGAGGAAGGCAAAGCGGCGGCGGATGGCGATGTCCATGCGCGCGATGGTGCGATCGGCGGTATTGCGGGTACCGAGGACCATCAGGTTGGGATGCAGGACCAATGCCGGGGAGTGACCCGCTGGGACCTGGGGCAGGAGCACCTCCCGGGGCGCCTCACCGACCTCGAACAGCATCACCGCTTCACCCAGGACCCGCCCCAAGTCGGCTCGGTTGATTTCGTCGAGCAACAGGACATGGGGACCGGTGGCGGCGGCCTGATTGGCCAGGAGCAGGTCACCGGGCCGAACCTCAAAGGCCAGCCCGTTCGCCGCCGGGCGTGGGAAGAGGCCGACGACAAAGTCTTCATAGGTGCGCGCCGGGTGGAACTGTACGGTTGTCACCGTGCCGATTTGCTGCGCCAGTCGCAAGGCCCACATGGTCTTGCCCGTGCCGGGTGGGCCCTCCAGGATCACGAAACGCCGCTCGCGCAGCAGGGCCATCACCGCCGTGGCATTGAAGCGGGGGAAGATGGCACCGGCGATGGCGGTTTGTCGGGCGTCCCAGCGGTCCCGTGCCTTACTCGTGAGGGGGGTGCCGTGCTCGGCGAAGAAGAGGTCCAGCAGGTCCTCGACGGCGGTAGCATCCGCGGGGCCGCGTACCGGCACAGATCGGAAGAGCACA
>JBFZDM010000415.1:0-6932 GCA_041307365.1 Chromatiaceae bacterium
GCCGCCACCCTGCAATGCCACGGCAACCTGCTCAACCAGGCGCCAGATCGCCAAGCTGGACCGGACCTGGCAAGCCGCCATCCTCGATCATCTCAAGGACCGGATCGCGCCCTTGGACGACCCGCGCCGCTACGGTAAGCCGCTCATCGGTGACAGAAAGGGACTGTGGCGCTATCGGGTAGGTGATTACCGCATCCCGCGCGAGCTTCGCGATGCCGAGTTGGTCGTTCTTGTGGTGACCATCGGTCATCGAAGTGCCATCTACCGCAACGCCTGACAGAAGGTGCCCCGGCGGAAGGCGGCTTTGGGTGTTGTTCATGACGGGGAGGGGGATGGTTTCCCGGAAAGGGGCATGGAGCGCCTTGATGGGGCCCTGTCCTCCGAAAGCAGGCCGGTGAAGGCAGGGAATGGAAAAGCTGTAACGGGATTCGCCCGGCGCGCGGTTTCGGGAACCCGGCCCCAAGCGAAAATGAAATGCCCGCCAGCGGAGTCGATATAATCGCCCCGTCCCATTGCCAACCGGACCGCGCCGCCCTCGTGAGCCGACCCTTCAGTCCCGCCAAACTCATCCGTATCGCCCTGGCCCTGGGGATCGGGCTGCTGACGCTCCTGATTCTCTGGGCTCTCCTGTCACTGACCGACCGGCTGCTGGATGTGTGGCGAGGGCTTGATAGCTTGCCGCCCTGGGTCTTTTATCTCTATGAGGCGGCCATTCTTGGCATCCTGGCGGTAGGAGGCTATGCCCTCTGGCGGCTGTTGCGACGGTCAAGAAAGCCTGGCCTTGCCACCGGGCAGGACACCCTCGACCGCGAGGGCCTCGAAAGGCGAATGGAAAAGGACGGCGCCGCGGGCATCGACATCGCCGCGGTGCGACGCGAGTTGGCGCTGCTCCAGGAGCGGAAGGCGGCAGGCAAGATCCATGTGAGCTTCTTTGGCGAGATCAGCAGCGGCAAGTCCTCGCTCATCAAGGCCTTGTTGCCGGAGGCAAATCTGGAGACGAGTGCCGTCGGCGGGACCACCCGCCAGATTGCCGCCTATGGCTGGAAGAGCCCGAGCGGCGACGAGCTAATCCTCACCGACATGCCTGGCACCAACGAGGTGGGCGCGGGCCTGGACGAGATGGCCCGGGCCGAGGCCCTGCGTTCCCATCTGGTGGTCTATGTCTGCGACGGCGACCTCAGTCGTTCCCAGTACGAGGACCTGCAAGCCCTTTTGGAGCTGGGCAAGCCGGCCGTTGTCGCCCTCAACAAGACCGACCGCTACCGGCGCCAGGAGTTGGCCCTCTTGCTTGATCGCCTGGGCGAGCGCCTGGAGGGCGTGCGCCGGGCGGATCTGGTGGCGGTCCAGGCCGGTGGCCAGCGCGAGGTCCTGGTGGTGGACCCCGAAGGTAATGAGCACCTGGAGGTCCGCGACATGCCGCCCAGGGTGGACGAGCTGCGCGAGGCCATGCAGCGGCGTCTGGACGAGGACCCGGCGGTGCTGGATAAGCTGCGCGATACCAGCGTCTTCGTCCTGGTGGCGCGGCGCCTTGACGAGGCGGAACAGGCCCATCGCGACCGGCGGGCGGAGGAGCTTACCCGTTCCTACTCCCGCAAGGCCATGATAGGCGCCATGGCGGCGGTGGCGCCGGGTTCGGACCTGCTGATCCAGGGCTACCTGGGCGTCGCCATGGTCAAGGAGTTGTCGGCCCTCTACGGTGTGCCGGTGCGCCAGATGGACACGGACCTGCTGCTGGAGCTGGCGCGCAAGCGCGTCGCCCGTCATGGCACCATACTGCTGGCGGTGGCGGGCAATGCCCTCAAGGCCTTTCCCGGCGTCGGCACCCTGGTGGGGGGGGTGGCGCAGGCGGCAGCCTATGGCATGATTTTCGAGGCCCTGGGTAAGGCGGTCGCCCAGTCCCTGGAATCCCGGGGTGCTTTACGGCCAGCCCAGGCGGCGCAAGTCTTTGAGGAGAGTCTGAGTGAAAATCTCGAAGCGCGTGCAAGACGCTTTGCCCGACTTGCCCTGGAAATCGCTCGCTCGGATCGGAAGGACAAGGGAAACGGCGTCGTCCCTTGACAAGGCCCTGGACAAGCAAGGCCACCTGGACCTGGCGCGGGAGAGCCTGCGCGAGCTGGTGGCGGACCCGCGCATCCCCCCCGAGGTGCGGGAGGCCCTGGCGGACGACTACCGCCAGGTGGAGGCCATGCTGGCCAAGCTGGAGAGCGGGCACATCCATATCGCCGTCTTTGGTCGGGTCAGCGTCGGCAAGTCCGCGACGCTTAACGCCCTCCTCGGTGAGCATCACTTCAGCACCAGCCCCCTCCACGGCGAGACCAAGGCCAGCCAAATGGGGCGATGGGACGAATACGAGAGCGGCGGCGTCTTTCTCATCGACACCCCCGGTCTCAACGAGGTCAAGGGCGAGGAGCGGGAGCGTCTGGCCCACGAGGTGGCCGGGCGCGCCGATCTAGTGCTCTTTATCGTCGATGGCGACCTCACCGAGACGGAGATTCGCGCCCTGCGGGTACTGGTGGGCCTGCAACGGCCGACCATCCTGGTCTTCAACAAGATCGACCGCTATACGCGTGAAGAGCGCGACCTGCTGTTCGCCTCCCTGCGCCGCCACACCACCGGATTCATCGATCCCCGCAATATCGTCGGCATCAGCGCCATGCCCGCCGAGCGCCTGATCATTCGGGTGGATGCGGAGGGCCGGGAGACCGAGACCCTGCGCCAGCCCGAGCCGGACATCTCGGCCCTCAAGGTTCGTCTCTGGGATTTGCTGGAGGCCGAGGGCCAGACCCTGGCGGCCCTCAACGCCAGCCTCTTCGCCAGCAATCTCACCGACCAGGTCGGCCGGCGCATCCTGGAGGCCAAGCGCAAGCTGGGCGCGCGACTGATCCGTAACTACTGCATCGCCAAGGGCGTGGCGGTGGCCCTGAACCCCTTGCCAGTGGCGGATCTGCTGGCCGCGGCGGCGGTGGATGTCAGCATGATCGTCCATCTGTCCAAGCTTTATGGCCTGCCCATTTCCAAGGGCGAGGCGGCGGGTCTGGTCAAGACGATCGCCGGTCAGATGACCCTGCTCATGGGTACCGTCTGGGCGGTGAATTTTGTCTCCTCCGCCCTCAAACTAGGCACCGGCGGCCTATCCACCCTCCTCACTGGCAGCGCTCAGGGCGCGGTGGCCTATTACGCCACCTATGTCGTCGGCCAGGCGGCGGAGGAATACCTGGCCCACGGTAAGTCCTGGGGCGAGACGGGGCCCAAGCATGTCATCCGTGCCATTCTTGACGGCATCGACCGCGACTCCATTCTGGCGCAGGCGCGGGCGGATATCGCGGCCCGGCTGCGTTCCTACCGAGGTTCCTAATGAAATCAGCAAGATTGGAGACCCCCTTGGGGACCCTGGCCCTTGCCTGGGAGGAGGAAGGACTGGTTCGCCTGGACCTTAACCTGGAATTGGACCTGGCATTGGACATGGAATTGATCGATGCGGGCGAATTCGACGATCCTGTGCCGACGGCAATCCGCGAGGCATTGGCGGGCTATTTTCGCCATGGCGCTATTGGCCTCGATCTGCCCCTCGCCCCGCGCGGCACGGACTTCCAGCGCCGGGTCTGGCACGCGCTTAGGGCCATAGCGCCTGGCGCTACCCGGACCTATGGCGATCTCGCCCGGGAACTGGGCACCAGTGCCCGTGCCATTGGCGGCGCCTGCCGCGCCAACCCTTGCCTTATTGCCGTGCCTTGCCACCGCGTGGTGGCCAAGGATGGGCTGGGGGGCTTCGCGGGCGATATCTCCGGTCATCGCCTGGAGGTCAAGCGCTGGCTGCTGCGGCATGAGGGCGCTACCGCCACCTATTTGGGGGGTGTCGAAGGATGATGCTAAACGAGAGTTCAACCATCGGGGCGGCTGAAACGGCCAGGGTCCAGGGACCGCCGGTGGACGAGGTCGGCGCGACTTATGCCATTGGCGATGTCCAGGGCTGTTTCGACGATCTGTTGCGCTTGCTGGACCACATCGATTTCAACCCCGCCGAGGATCGCCTCTGGTTTACCGGCGATCTGGTCAACCGGGGTCCCAACTCCCTGGCCTTGCTGCGCTTCGTACGCGGCCTGGGCCCCGCCGCCGTCTGCGTCCTCGGCAATCACGACCTCTATCTCCTGGCCGCCGCCGCCGGCGCCCTGGCCTTCGGCAAAAAGGATACCCTGGCCAGTATCCTCGACGCCCATGATCGCGAGGAACTTCTCTTCTGGCTGCGCCACCAGCCTCTGCTGTACCACGACGAACATCTGGGCTTTGCCATGGTTCATGCCGGCCTGCCGCCCCAATGGGACCTGACCACCGCCAAGGCCCGTGCCGCCGAACTGGAGGCCCTGCTACAGAATCCCGCCTACGAGGACTTGTTCAGTCATCTGGGACCCCTCAAGCCCTGGCGCTGGCGCGAAGACCTGGCGGGTTGGGGGCGCCTGCGCTACATCGCCAACTGCTTCACCCAACTGCGCTGGTGCGACGCCGATGGCCGTCTAGACCTTGACGGCGGGCGGCGCAAGCTCAAGGGCGGTCATCGCTCCTTGCCCTGGTTTCAGGTTCCCGGTCGCGCCAGCCAGGGCGTCCCTATCCTCTTCGGTCACTGGCCCAGCCTCGAACGCCAGGGCCACCATCGTCAAGGCCTGAACAAGCTGCTCGTTCACCCCCTGGATACTGGCTGCGCCAATCGAGGCCGCTTTACCGCCCTGCGCCTGGAGGATGGCCGCTACTATCGCGTCCGTTGCCACAACGAAGCCCTGCCCTGGCCGGAAGAGTGAAGGGCGATCCAAGGGCGATGCCACCGAGCCAAGCAGATAGCCATGAATCTGGATTCCCGGGACAGCCTCATCGAAGGCTTCGCCGATGCCCTCTGGATGGAGCGGGGCCTGAGCGCCAATACCCTGGCGGCCTATCAGTCCGATCTGCGGGCCTTTGGCACCTGGCTGGCCCAGGAGCGCGGCCTTGGCCTGGCTCAGGCCCGGCGCCTCGATGTGCTGGACTATCTGGCTCTCCTGTCCCAACAGGGCCTCAAGCCGCGCTCGGCGGCGCGGCGGTTGTCCTGCCTGCGGCAGTTTTACCAGTATCTATTGCGCATCGGGACCCTCCGCGAGGACCCCAGCGCTCGGGTGGATGCCCCCCGCCTCGGCCGCCCCCTGCCCAGGATCCTGACGGAAGGGGAGGTGGAGCGGCTGCTGGCGGCGCCAGACACGGAGGACCCCCGCGGTCATCGCGATCGCACCATGCTGGAGGTCCTCTACGCCACCGGGCTGCGGGTATCCGAACTGGTCGAACTCAAACCGGGGGAGGTGAGCCTTAATCAGGGCCTGGCGCGGGTGCTGGGCAAGGGCGGCAAGGAGCGTCTGGTGCCCCTGGGCGAGGAGGCCATCGCCTGGCTGGCGGATTACGCCCGAGGTCCGCGCCAGGATTTGTTGGGGGGCCGTGTGAGCGACTACCTCTTTCCTACTCGCCGCAGCGATCGCATGACCCGTCAGGCCTTCTGGCAGCTCATCAAGCGCCATGCCCTGACGGCCGGCATCCACAAGGAGCTGTCGCCCCACACTCTGCGCCATGCCTTTGCCACCCATCTCCTCAACCATGGCGCCGACCTGCGGGTGGTCCAGATGCTACTGGGTCACAGCGACCTCTCCACCACCCAGATTTATACCCATGTGGCCCGGGAGCGGCTCAAGCAACTCCATGCCAAGCACCACCCCCGGGGCTGATGCGGGCATGTCGGATAAGGTTTCGGGGACGGCTGAATAGTCCCGGGGCGCCAATGCCTCCGTTCACGGATAGCAATGATGACCGCCTTGCTCTAATGTAGCCAGCCTCTGCCAGCACGGGGCCCGGCATGGAATTAGGAGGAAATGATCGTATGCCGTCATTCGATGTGGTTTCGGAGGTGGATCTGCAGGAGGTCCGCAACGCGGTGGATCAGGCCAATCGGGAGGTGGGAACCCGATTTGACTTCAAGGGCATCAAGGCGAGCTTCGAGTTGGCTGGCGAGGTCATCAAACTGACCACGGAGCGGGAATTCCAGTTGCGGCAGATGATGGATATTCTGCGACAGAAGCTGGTCAAACGCGGTGTCGATATCGCCAGCCTGGATGTCAAGGATCCCACGACCAGCTTGAGCGCGGCGCGTCAGGATGTGGGCCTCAAGCAGGGCATCGACACCGAGACGGCCAAGGACATGATCAAGGCCCTCAAGGTGGGCAAGCTCAAGGTCCAGGCCCAGATCCAGGGCGAGCAGTTGCGGGTTTCCGGCAAGAGCCGCGATGACCTGCAGGCGGCCATCGCGCTGTTGCGCGAGGGCGATTGGGGCTTGCCACTCAAATACACTAATTTCAGAGATTGAGGTTTACGCATGAACTCGAAGATCAAGGTTGGACTCGCCGGCGCCCTGCTGGCCCTGTTCGCGGCCCATGCCTCGGCGGATTCCGCCGCCATCAAGAAGAGCCTGGCCAAGATATTGCCGGAGTATGAGGTGGACAGCATCCACGAGACGCCGGTGCCGGGCCTCTTCGAGGTCCTGGTCGGATCGGATGTGATCTATGTCAGCAAGGACGGCCGTTACATGGTGCAGGGCCGCATGGTCGATCTGGTCAGCAGGGAGGATCTGACCGAGAACTCGCCGCGCCTGGCGGAGGCGCGCAAGAAAGAGGCCAAGGAGCGGGTGGAGGCGGTGAACAAGATCGGCGAGGATCAGATGATTGTCTTCGCCCCGGACGGCAAGGCCGAGCATACCATCACCATTTTCACGGATATAGACTGTGGCTATTGCCGCAAGCTCCATGCCGAGATGGACGGCTATAAGGCCGAGGGCATTCGGGTTCGCTATCTATTCTTCCCCCGCGCTGGCGTGGGCACCCCCTCCTACGACAAGGCTGTGTCCGTCTGGTGCGCCGATGATCGTC
>JBFZDM010000390.1:0-4567 GCA_041307365.1 Chromatiaceae bacterium
TCCTATTTCGTGCCTTACCCGAGGGCGGAGGCCGACAAGAATTGCGACATCACGAACGCGGGGAAACTCAGCGCCGCTGGTTGGCGGAAGAGGCGGCGCGCCTGATGGCCGAGCAGGGTATCGCCGAGCCCGAGCGGGCGCGGCGGAAGGTGGCGGAACGGGCGGGAGTCGCCAACAAGCGCCTCTGGCCCAGCAACGAGGAGATCCAGGAGGCCTTGCTGGCCTACCGTCGCCTGTTCTGGACGCCGGATCAGGCGGCGGCTCTGGCGCGCCGCCGCGAGCAGGCCCTGGCGGCGATGCGCCATTTTGCCCGCTTCGGCCCCCGGCTGGTGGGCCCACTCCTGGAGGCTTACCCCGATCCCGGTCAGGTGGTGCGACTGCATCTGTTCGCCGAGGCCCTGGACGAGGTCATTTTTTTGCTCATGGACCAGGGAATTCCCTGGCGGGAACGCGAGGAGGCGCTGCGCTTTGGCGATGGCGGCCGCCGCTTCCTGCCTGTCCTGACCTTTCTGGCGGGTGGCACCCCCATCGAATTGGTCATACTGCCGACTGCGGCGCGGGGTAATCCACCTCTGGACCCCATCAGCGACCGGCCCCAACGGGGCGCGGACGCGGCGGCCGTCTCCCGTTTGCTGAAAGAGGGGCTGGAGTAGGGGAGGAGCCGGCGACTCGTCCACCACTCTGGCGGGACCCTGAAGACTTCCTGCCGTGGGATAGGGCGGCAAGGCGAGAACCCTTGCCGAGCAGGGTCTCAGCGCTTGGAAATGGCCACGTAATCCCGCTGCGCCGCGCCGTGGTAGATCTGGCGGGGCCGACCAATGCGGTTGTCCGGATCAGCCATCATTTCCATCCAATGGGAGACCCAGCCGACGGTGCGCGCCACGGCGAACATGACAGTGAACATGTTGCGGGGGATGCCAAGGGCCTGGTAGATGATGCCGGAGTAGAAGTCCACATTCGGGTAGAGTTTGCGCTCGATGAAATAGTCATCGCTGAGGGCGATCTCCTCCAGTTTGAGAGCCAGTTCGAACAAGGGGTTGTCCGCTGCCCCCGGCAGTTCGTCGAGGACCTGGTGGCAGACCTCGCGGATGATCTTGGCGCGGGGATCGTAGTTCTTGTAAACGCGGTGGCCAAAGCCCATAAGCCGGAAGGGGTCTTCCTTGTCCTTGGCTTTGCCCATGTATTTGGTGGCGTTCTTGACGTTGCCGATCTCCTCCAGCATGAGCAGCACGGCTTCATTGGCGCCGCCGTGGGCCGGTCCCCAGAGGGAAGCGATGCCAGCGGCGACGCAGGCGAAGGGGTTGGCGCCGGAGCTGCCAGCCAGGCGCACCGTGGAGGTGCTGGCATTCTGTTCGTGGTCGGCGTGGAGAATGAAGAGCAGGTTGATGGCCCGCTCGGCCAGCAGGGAGGGCTCGTAGTCCTCGCAGGGGGTGGCGAACATCATGTGCAGGAAATTGGCAGCGTAGCGCAGCTTGTTGCGCGGATACATGATGGGCTCGCCGACGTTGTACTTGTAGGCCGCCGCCGCGATGGTCGGTACCTTGGCGATGAGCCGGTGCGCCGAGATCTCCCGGTTCTGGGGATCATGCACATTGATGGAGTCGTGATAGAAGGCGGACAGGGAGCCGACGACGCCCACCAGCATGGCCATGGGGTGGGCATTGTATTGGAAGCCCTGGAAGAAGCTCCTGAGCTTCTCGTTGAGCATGGTGTGGTGGGAGATAAGGTGCTCGAAGCCTCGCAACTCCTTGGCGTTGGGCAGTTCGCCATAGAGCAGGAGATAAGCGACCTCCAGAAAGCTGGCCTTGGTGGCGAGCTGTTCTATGGGGTAACCGCGATAAAGGAGGATACCCTGTTCGCCGTCGATGTAGGTGATGGCGCTTTGGCAACTGGCCGTGGACATGAAGCCAGGATCGTAGGTGAAGAGGCCGGCCTCCCGGTAGAGGGTGGAGATGTCGAAGGCCGGAGGACCTATGGTGCCGTGCTTAAGCTCGAATTCATATTCCTTGCCCGATTCATTGTTGGTCAGCGTAATGGAATCTTTCACCATGCGATTGCTCCTGGCCAGGACGGCGGCTTGTTCATGGGGCCCGTGCCACTGTGCCAAACTTGAGGAGAATTGGCAATCCAGGGGGTCGGAGCGTCTGCATTAATGAGCGCCAGCCAAAGGGCCCTGGCCACCCTCGTCAGGGGTGGATCAGAGGGCGGGGCTGATGACGGCGGCGGGATGGCGCACCCGCATGCGGGGCTGGCCCTGGTGACGGTATAGCCAGCCGTGGACCTCCATTTGCTGTCCCGGCAGGCTGTCAAGCCTGGCGGTATCGAAGTGGGTCAGATCCTCCCGTTGGATGCGCAATTCGAGTCCGCCTTCCAGCCGGATCCGCGTCCCGCCCCGATAGATCCCCACGGACTTGACCCGGCCGGCGATGCGCTGAAAGCCCTCGGTGGCGGGCTTGATCCGGGCAGCGTCGAGGGGCGGCCGGCTCCAGAGGCCGCGTTTGGCGTGGCGGGCCTCGTCCTCGGCCTGATCGTAGCAATCCAGGAATCTCGGGTTGGAGGGGAAGGGGCTCAGGTAGGCCAGACCGCGCTCGAGCAATTGCTCGCCAATATTGCGTCCATTCTTATCGTAGAGATGGGCCAGGCGGCGGCCGTGTCGGTCATGGCTCTCGGCGTCGCCGACCAGTCGCAGGCGCCATCCGCTATCCGCCAGGATTTCACGTAAGGCGGCGCTGGCGTCCCGGGCGCCCACCTCATCTGGCTTGCCATCGCGGCCAAGCTCGGGCGTATCGAGACCGATGAGGCGCAACCGCATTTTGCCCTCGATTTCCAGGGTGTCGCCGTCGATAACCTGGGTGACGCGGGCGTACTCGGCGTGGGCGGGGAGGGGGCAGACCGGCCAGGCGGCGAGGGGGAGAAGCCAGCCCGCCACGAGCATAAGCGCCGTGATGCGCGAAGGCATCGCCGACGCTCGCGAGGGGGGCCTCAGCGGCCGTATTTGCGGCGGAACTTGTCCACGCGCCCGCCTGTATCCACGATCTTCTGCTTGCCGGTATAGAAGGGGTGGCAGGCGGAGCAGACTTCCACGTGCAGGTCCTTGCCCAGGGTGGAGCGGGTAATGAACTGGTTGCCGCAACTACAAACGACCTTGGTATCGCGATACGCGGGGTGGATTCCTTCTTTCATGATGACCCTGCCTGGCCCCTGAGGGGCTTGATCTTGGAAAACGCGTAAATCTATCACTCACCTGGGCTGGCGGCAATCCCCACCTGCGCCAACCCTAGGCTTTTTGCCGTCGCCCGTGGATGCCCGCCGCCTTATCGCGCCTGGCCGCGCCCGAGTGGGCCACGATATCAGCCCCCTTTGGGATTTGCTGACCATGCTGGTCGATCAGTCTATCAGCCTGAAGGCTCCCCAGCCAGCCAGGCCCGATGCCATTGTCAGTCCAAAGGGTATCTGGCGCGGTAGCCAGAGGCCGCGGACAAAAATTCACCCGCTAAATAATTTTGACAATTTCAGAATATACTAATATTCTATCTCCCCACGGACGGCACACAAGAAGCCGCCGCTTGCTGCAACCAGATACAACATCAACGAGAGAGAATCCACTTGAAAAAGCTTGCTACCGTCGTCGCCGTCGCCGCCCTGCTGTGCGTTTCCGCTTCTGCGTCCGCCTTCTGGGGGGGTGGCCCCTGGGGCGGTGGGCCTGGCTATGGCAACAACTCCAGCGACTGGTGGAACGACATGTTCGGTGATGGCTATGGCGATTTCGACATGAGCATGTCCGGCGGTGGCCGTGGCGCTGGCCGTGGCTATAACCGCTATCGCGATTACTACGGCTATGGTTATGCCCCCTACGGCTACGGCGCTCCTTATGGCTATGGCGCCCCTTACGGTGCCCCCTACGGCGCCCCCTACGGCATGCCCTATGCCCCGCCCGCGCCCCCGGCCGCTCCCGCCGCCGAGGCTAAGTAAGGCGCTTCCCGTTTGAACGACGCATAAGCTACCGGCACCCGCACAGGGATGTGCCTCGTCGTACCCTTTGGCGTCGGTGGAGGGTCGTGAGTTTCATAGCGGTAGCAAGCTCCTTCCTCCGGCGCCCCTATCCCAACAAAGAACCCCGAGCGGAAGCGCTCGGGGTTTTTTGTGGGAGGGCGAAAGATATGTTGGAATGGACGTGGGAACGGGAAGACCGCGGGGGCGGGTAGAGCTTTCTTTCTAAAGCTGACTGGGTATTTTTGGGATTTCTTGACGAACAGCCTTCCGCGATAAGGGGCCATATCATGCGTTCATCGCACATCAGGGCCATGTCTTGCCGGTTTGGGGCGTAGCATTACCGAACCTTTTGATTGTCAGGTTAAAGCCAGTATGTACCCAGGCGAGCGATTCAATAGCATCACCCACCTGATCGGGGCCGTCCTGGCCCTGATCGGCGTCACCGTGATGGTGACCCTGGCCAGCGTGGAGGGTGGGACGACGCGGATCATCAGCTTCACCGTTTACGGGGTGACGCTGTTCCTTCTCTACCTGTCATCAACCCTGTACCACAGCCTGCGTGGTCAAGCGAAAA
>JBFZDM010000409.1:0-9064 GCA_041307365.1 Chromatiaceae bacterium
CCCTCCAGTACCACCAGGCCCGGGGCGAGCCCGGCCGTCACCGCCTGCTGACCCTGCGCTCCGGCTACCATGGCGATACCTTCGCCGCCATGTCCGTGTGCGACCCGGTCACTGGCATGCACCACCTCTTTTCCGATGTCCTGCCCCGGCAGCTTTTCGCCCCGGCCCCGGCCTGCCGCTTCGACGAGCCCTGCCGGGACGCCGACATTGCCGAGTTCGAGGCCCTGCTGCGGGGGCATCGGCATGAGCTGGCGGCGGTCATCCTGGAACCTATCGTCCAGGGCGCTGGCGGCATGCGCTTTTATTCCCCGGATTATCTGCGGCGGGTCCGCGCGCTCTGTGACGAGCAGGAGGTGCTGCTGATCGCCGATGAGATCGCCACCGGCTTCGGCCGTAGCGGCCGCCTCTTCGCCTGCGAATACGCTGGCATTGCCCCGGACATCATGACGGTCGGCAAGGCCCTCACCGGCGGCTACCTGACCCTGGCCGCCACCCTGGCCAGCAACCAGGTGGCCGCGACCATTTCAGCCGGCAATCCCGGCGTCTTCATGCATGGCCCCACCTTCATGGGTAACCCCCTGGCTTGCGCCGTGGCGAATGCCAGTATCGACCTTCTGCTGGCGCGGGGCTGGGCCCAGGACGTTTCCCGCCTCGAGGCCGGCCTCGCCGCCGGGCTCGCGCCATGCCGAGGACTCGCCGGCGTCGCCGACGTGAGGGTGCTGGGGGCCATCGGCGTGGTCGAGATGGCCAGGCCCGTGGTCATGCGCGACATCCAGCGCCGTTTCGTCGAGCGTGGCGTCTGGGTCCGGCCTTTCGGGCGGCTGGTCTATCTCATGCCGCCCTACATTGTCAGCGACGAGGATCTGGAGCGGTTATGCGCCGCGACGGTGGAGGTGGTTGGCGGGGGTTAGCCCCCGCTTGTGCTTCGTGGCGTCCTTGGGTGCCCCATGGGGCATCAGTAACCCCGGTAGTACCAGCGATTGTCCCAGCCTGGCAGGGGAGGGTAAAGGATGGGGGCATCGACCGGGTTGATGTCGGGTAAGGCATCCGCATCCGGGGGTTCGGGGACCGCTGGGGTCTGCCAGGGGCCCTGGTTGCGGAAATGTTCGCGGTCCTGTTCGATACGATCCAGAAAGGCCTCGCGGCGCTGCTGATATTGTTGTTCCCGTGACTCGAGTTGGAAGGCCCCCCAAGGGTCATGCTGGCGGCGGCGGGCATCGAAGGCATCCCGCGTGGCGCGGCGACGGTCTTCCCAGGCCTGGCGCTGGGCGCGCACCGCATCCAGCCATTGATCGCCGGTGTCCATTTCGATGGGGCCAGGGTTGCCGACGGCTCCGGGCGAAAGTTCCCCCACAGCTTGGGTCGCGCGGAGGGGAAGGGGAAAAAAAACCAATGGAACTAAAACGATAAAGGAACGGGCAGCCTTGTTCATGGTATGGTCCAGGGTCTGGATGAGCCCCCGTGCGACGGGCTGTGCCGAGGACTGCCACGGGCAGAATTTCGATACTTAATTATTTAGCAATTTTCTATTTGATTTGCCGTCGCGCGTCAAGTCTTTTTGATCCGATCCCGATGGCCCAATCTGAATTCGGCCAAGCCACGCCGGGGTGGGGCCGCCCGGGTGGGCGTCGGTGGGAGGGGGCAAAACCTGCTCCGAAGGTCCGGCGGCGGCAGGCTGGTCTCAATTCACCGGGGCCAGCTCCAGCCGGCGGTGGGTTTCGGTGCGTAGCCATCGTAGGGTGGTCTCGGAGGTGATGGGGGTGTCGTGGCAGGTAGTGATGAAGAAGACGTCATCCACCTGGGCGCCGACGGTGGTGATCTTGGCGTTGTGCAGCCGGATGCCGCCCTCTTCGAAAATGGCGCCAATCTCCGCCAGCAGGCCGGGGTGGTCGAGGGTGGCGAGGCGCATGACGGTGCGGTGGTTGCGGTGGTCCGGCAGGAAGCTGACCTCGGTGGGGGTGGGAAAGTACTTGAGTTGTCGGGGCAGGCGACGGGCGACCGGAACTTCTCCCTCTGGATTGGCGAGGGTCTCGCGCAGAGCGATTTCCAGTTCCTCCATCGTCGGCGGGTCATCGAGGGGCTTGCCGTCCCGGTCCAGGACATGGAAGGAGTTGAGGGCCATGGCATCGTCCGTGGTCATGATGCGGGCATCGACGATATTCAGGCCGTATTGGTCGAGGAGGGCGGTGGCGCGGCTGAAGAGGTGGTTGCGGTCCGGGGTGTACATGAAGACCTCGGTGCCGCCCCTGGCCGTCACCGGGCGGATGGCCACCAGGGGCAGGGCATCGGCGGGGTTAGTCAGCACCAGGCGGGTCTGCCAGGCAATTTCGTCCGGGGCGTTGTGCAGGAAATAGTCGAGGCTGAACTTGATCCAGAGGGCGGTACAGTCGGCGGCGGACAATCCGTAACCGGCGAGTAGGCGCAGGGCCTCATCCTGTTTCTGCTGGATGAGTTCGTCCTGGGCCAGGGGGTTGTCGAGGCCGCGCTCCAAGGCGCGCCGGGTGGCAAGGTACAACTCTTTGAGCAGCGAGTCCTTCCAGCTATTCCAGCGCGCCGGATTGGTGGCGCGCATGTCCGCCACGGTGAGCAGATAGAGATAGTCGAGCCGGTCCGGGTCCCCCACCAGGGCGGCGAATTCCTGGATGACGCGGGTGTCGCTCAGGTCCTTGCGCTGGGCGGTCATGGACATGACCAAGTGCTTCTCCACCAGCCAGGACACCAGCCGGCTGTCGAATTCCGGCAGTTCGTGACGCTGGCAGAAATCCCAGGCGTCACGGGCGCCCAGGCTGGAATGATCCCCGCCTCGACCCTTGGCGATGTCGTGGAAGAGGCCCGCCAGGTAGAGGAGTTCCAACTTGGGGATCACTTGGGCGATGGCGGTGTGGAAGGGCGGCTCGGGTTCGTCTGCCTGGTCCGGATTGGCGAAGCGGCAGAGGTAGCGCAGCAGCCGCAGACTGTGCTCGTCCACTGTATAGACATGGTAAAGGTCGTACTGCATCCGCCCGACGATATTGGCGAAGGCGGGGAGGTAGGCGGCCAGTACGCCGTAGCGATTCATGCGGGACAGGGCCTCCGCGGGGCCGTCGGGGTGGCGCATCATCTCCATGAAAAAGCTGCGCGCGCGCAAGTCGGCGCGGAAGCGTTCGTCGATCATGTGCCTGTGTTCGCGGATGAGGCGGATGGTGCTGGCCCGCACGCCCTGGATCTCCGGATGGGTCTGGACGAGATGAAAGACCTCCAGCAGGGCCACGGGGTTGCGCCGGAAGACGTTCGGGTCGGTCACCTCCAGGAATCCACCAAGGGACTGGAAGCGCCGGTTGATGGGGACCGGCGGACCCATCTGGTCGTGCAGCAGGATCGCCTCCTGGAAGAGTTGCAGCAGCATTTCGTTGAGCCGGTTCAGCTCGATGACGGTGCGGTAGTACTGTTGCATGAACTGCTCGACGGCCAGGTTGTGGTTGCCGTCGTCGAGAAAGCCAAAGTCCCGGGCCAGTGTGCGCTGATTCTCGAAGAGCAGCCGGTCCTCCCGGCGGCCAGCGAGGCGATGGAGCTGGAAGCGAATGCGCCATAGCAGGGCCTGGCCTTCGATGAGGGTCTGATACTCGCCCTCGGTGAGGAAGCCGTGGGTCACCAGGTCGTGGAGGGTGACGGCGGCAAAGTGGCGCTTGGCCACCCAGCCAATCATCTGGATGTCGCGCAGGCCGCCAGGGTTCTCCTTGATATTGGGTTCCAGGTTGTAGGCGGTGCCACCATATTTGTGCCAGCGATCCCGCTGCTCCCGCGTTTTGGCGGCGAAGAAGCGATCGCTGGGCCAGAGGCGGTCCGGCCCCGTGGCCTGACGCAGGTTGGCGAAGAGGGCGGCATCGCCGGCCAGGAACCGGCCCTCCATCAGGTTGGTCATGACAGTGACGTCGGCGCGGGCCTCCTCCACGCACTCGGCGATGGTGCGCACGCTCTGGGCGACCTCGGTGCCTATGTCCCAGAGGAAGCTGATGAAATCCTCCAGGGGGGCCTTGAGGAGGGCCCTGACCTCGCCCTTTTCGCCGCCGAGGAGGACCAGAATGTCCAGGTCTGAGCCGGGATGCAGTTCGCCGCGGCCATAGCCGCCGACGGCCACCAAAGCGGCGGGGGCCGTCGCTGGCAAGTGGCGTTCCCAGGCGTGGATCAGGATGGCATCGACCAGAAGACCATGGGCCCGCACCAGGTCGGGGGCGGGGACACCCTCGTCGAAGGCATCGAAGAGGAGGTGCCTGCCCTCCCGCAGGACCTGGCGAAAGGCGGGGATGGGCGGAACTCCCGCGGCCAGAGCCGAGAGGAGGGCCTCGCCGGCGGTGGAGGCCAGAGCCTCGACCTTGGCCCCCGTCTTCATGGCAGACCCAACTCCGCCCGCTCCTCTTGGCGCAGGGTCAGGACCTCGTGACCCTCGGGAGTGACCAGGACCGTATGCTCCCACTGGGCCGAGAGGGCCCGGTCCTTGGTGACCACCGTCCAGCCGTCCGGCAAGAGTTTGATGTAGCGCTTGCCGGCGTTGACCATCGGCTCGATGGTGAAACACATGCCCTGGCGCAGCACCATGCCCTCGCCGCGCCTGCCGTAGTGCAGAACCTGGGGCTCCTCATGGAAGTCGCGGCCGATGCCGTGGCCGCAGTATTCCTCGACCACTGAAAAGCGGTGGCTCTCCACATGGCTCTGGATGACATGGCCAATGTCGCCCAGGGTGGCGCCGGGGCGGACCTCGGCCAGGCCCAGGCGCAAGGCCTCCTGGGTTACCTTGACCAGGCGGCGGGCGAGGATCGAAGGATCGCCGATAAAGAACATCTTGCTGGTGTCACCGTGGTAGCCATCCTTGATGACAGTGATGTCGATGTTGAGGATATCACCTTTTTTCAGGCGCTTGTCGCTGGGGATGCCGTGACAGACCTGGTGGTTGACCGAGGTGCAGATGGAGCGGGGAAAACCCCGGTAATTCAGGGGTGCCGGGATGGCTCGCTGCTCCTTGACGATGAAGTCGTGACAGCGGCGGTCGAGTTCCTCCGTGGACACGCCAGGGACCACGTAGTCCTCGATCATTTCCAGAACCTCGGCCGCCAGACGCCCGGCAAGGCGCATTTTCGCGATCTCGTCCGCGGTCTTGATGGTTACGCTCATGCTGGGGCGGGGGACTTTAGGGGGTGGTAAGGAGGGCGCGGGCCCTAGGGTATGAGGGCCGCCCTGGTGGGGTCGCCGCGGCGGGCGCGGAATTGCTCGGATCCGGGGCCTTATGGTATAAAAGGCGGCGATGGTCGGCAAACTCATTCGCCCCAGCATCACGTTGACTGGGGGAAGGGACACCTGCCGCACCCTCGACGAGGCGCGAAAGACCCAAGTTTTTCGCGCTGTTTTTTTGGGTCCGCGATCTCCGCTGGATTCCATCAACGCCACACACGTCTCGTCACCTGGATACCGGGTGCCCGCCTGGCGGGTCGTTTCCTGGGGAGGCGTGGAGGTTCAACCCAAGCCATTCGAGGTTAGTATCATGAGCCAAGTATCGATGCGGGACATGCTGGAGGCGGGTGTCCATTTCGGCCACCAGACCCGTTACTGGAACCCCAAGATGGGGGCGTACATCTTCGGTCACCGTAACAAGATCCATATCGTCAATCTGGAAAAGACGCTACCGCTTTTTCGTGAGGCGACGAATTTCATGGGGTCCCTGTCCGCCAATGGCGGCAAGGTTCTGTTTGTCGGCACCAAGCGCGCCGCCCGCGACGCCATCAGCGAGGAGGCCATCCGCTGCGGCATGCCCTATGTCAATCATCGCTGGCTCGGCGGTATGTTGACCAATTTTAAGACCATCAAGCAGTCCATCAAGCGCCTTAAGGAACTGGAGACCATGTTCGAAGATGGCACCATCAACCGCTTTAACAAGAAAGAGGCCCTGGGCCTGAGCCGCGAAAGGGAGAAGCTGGAACTCAGCCTGGGCGGTATCAAGGAAATGGGCGGGCTGCCGGATGCCATTTTTATCATCGACGTGGGGCACGAAAAACTGGCCGTCAGCGAGGCTAACAAGTTGGGCATCCCGGTGGTAGGGGTGGTCGATACCAACAATGATCCAGGCCCCATCGACTATGTGATTCCCGGTAACGACGACGCCATCCGCGCCGTGCGTCTCTACATCGCCGGGGCCGCCGACGCCATCCTGGACGGGCGCAACAGCGCCGCCGCCATGGCTGGCCGCCCGGATGACTATGTCGAGACGTCCGCGTCGGCGGCCGCCTGAGGCGATTGCCCCCGCCAGGGCAAGCCCGCGGCGCCCCGAGCGCCGCTTTTCCTATTTCAGGCCGCGCCATGCCCAAGGGCAGGTTCGCGCGGTGACATTTCGATAAAAAGAATTTACGGAGAATTGTTGCCATGGCGATTACAGCCGCATTGGTGAAGGAACTCAGAGAGCGCACCGGCGCTGGCATGATGGAGTGCAAGAAGGCCCTGGTGGAATCGGACGGCGATATCGAGGCCGCCATCGAGGCCATGCGCAAGTCGGGTCAAGCCAAGGCCGCGAAGAAGGCCGGCCGTATCGCCGCCGACGGCGTGGTGGTCCTCAAGATTGCCCCGGACGGCAAGAGCGCCGTCATGGTCGAGGTCAACAGCGAGACCGATTTCGTGGCCAAGGACGCCAACTTCGCGGACTTCGCCAATGCCGTCGGCGAGGCCGCCCTGGCCTGCGCCGTCGCGGACGTGGACGACCTGATCGCCCAACCTGTTCGTGTCGGCGAGGCCACCACCATTGCCGAGGCTCGCGAGGCCCTGGTGGCCAAGATTGGTGAGAACGTCCAGTTGCGCCGCTTGGTCCGCTTCGATAAGGCCCAGGGCCTACTGCATAGCTATCGTCATGGCGTTCGCATTGGTGTCCTGGTGGAGATGGAAGGCGGCGACGCCGAGTTGGGCAAGGATGTTGCCATGCACATCGCCGCCAGCAACCCCCTTTGCGTCAGCGCCGATCAGGTGCCCGCCGAGGCCCTGGAGAAGGAGAAGGAGATCTTCCGCGCCCAGGCCCTGGAGAGCGGCAAGCCGGCTGACGTCGTGGACAAGATCATCGGTGGCCGCGTTCGCAAGTACCTGGAAGAGGTGACCCTCCTTGGTCAGGCCTTCGTCAAGGACGCCGATCTTACGGTGGAGAAGCTCCTTGACCGAGCCGGCGCCAAGGTGTACCGCTTCGCCCGCGTCGAGGTTGGGGAGGGCATCGAGAAGAAGCAGGAGAACTTTGCCGACGAGGTCATGGCCCAGGTTCGCGGCGGCTAATGGCTTTACCTGGCGAGTGGTGGAACCCGGCGGTGGCGCCTGCCAGGACCCCTCACGTAACTTGCCGGATCTGGCTGTCAAGTGGGCGTGACACGGGCCTGATGGCCCTGTGCAGGGACATCGGCGGCAGGGAAGCCCGCCGCCTCACCTACCAGGATGATTCAGGTCGTGTCTCGCTTGGACGGTCAGAACCCTCTCCGCCAGGGTGCCGATTGAGATCCGCCTACATCGCCGCGGTCGTCTAAAATTAGGCCGACCACCCCAAGTTAAGAGGTTAGCCCGTGTCCCAACCAGCCTATCGGCGGATCCTGCTCAAGCTAAGTGGCGAGGCCCTCCTGGGCGGTGGCCAGTTTGGTATCGACCCCAAGATGATGGGCCGGCTGGCGGAGGAGGTGAAGGGGCTGGCGGAGGCTGGCGTCCAGGTTGCCCTGGTTCTTGGCGGCGGCAATATATTTCGCGGCGAGGGTCTGGCAGGGGCTGGCATGGACCGAGTCACCGGCGATCACATGGGTATGCTGGCCACCGTCATGAACGCTCTGGCCATGCAGGACGCCCTGGAGCGCATGGATGTCAGCACCCGCGTCATGTCCGCCCTGCGCATCAATCAGGTGTGCGAGGACTACATCCGTCGCCGTGCCCTGCGCCACCTGGAAAGGGGGCGGGTGGTCCTGTTCGCCGCCGGCACCGGCAACCCTTTCTTTACCACGGACTCGGCGGCCAGCCTGCGGGCGGTGGAGATCGGCGCTGACCTGCTCATCAAGGCTACCAAGGTCGATGGCGTCTATTCCGCCGATCCCATGAAGGACGACAAGGCTATCTTCTACCCGCGCCTGACCTATGATCAGGCCTTGCGGGAGAACCTCAAGGTCATGGACACCACCGCCATCGTCCTGTGCCGGGATAACCACATCCCCATTCGAGTCATGAACATCCACCAATCCGGGGCCCTGATGCGTCTGGTCGAGGGCGAGGCCATCGGTTCCCTGGTCGAGAGCGGAGACTGAGATGATCAACGATGTCAACAAGGACGCCGAGGCGCGGATGGCCAAGAGCGTCGAGGCCCTGCGTTACGAACTGGCCAAAATCCGCACCGGTCGCGCCCATCCCTCCCTGCTCGACCATATTCGGGTCAAGTACTACGGCAACGAGGTGCCCATCAAGCAGGTGGCCAACGTCACTGCCGAGGACGCCCGCACCCTGGCGGTGGCCCCCTGGGAAAAGAACATGGTGCCGGTGGTCGAGAAGGCTATCCTCCAGTCCGACCTGGGACTCAATCCCAATACCGCCGGGGCCGTGATCCGGGTGCCCATGCCAGCGCTGACCGAGGAACGCCGCCGCGACCTTATCAAGGTGGCGCGCTCTGAGGCGGAGCAGGGGCGGGTCGCCATTCGCAATGTCCGGCGGGACGCCAACACCGAACTCAAGGAGATGGTCAAGGAGAAGATGATCTCGGAGGACGACGAACGGCGTGGCCAGGACATGATCCAGAAGCTTACTGATAAATATGTCAAGGAAGTGGATCAGGTCTTGGAGGAAAAGGAAACGGACCTCATGGCCATCTGACTGGGCTGATCCGGTCGACGCGAGGACGGCATGACCGAGCGGACGAAGGTGCAGTTAGGTGAGGGCGCCAAGCCCCGGCATGTCGCCATCATCATGGACGGCAACGGCCGCTGGGCCCGGCAGCGCCATCTGCCACGGGTCGCGGGGCATCGCGCCGGGGTCAAGAGCGTGCGTGCCGTGGTGGAGGAGAGCATTCGCCAAGGGGTCGAGGTCCTGACCCTCT
>JBFZDM010000425.1:0-2990 GCA_041307365.1 Chromatiaceae bacterium
GGAGCAGGGCGTGACCCTCTTTATCTCCACCCACTTCATGAAGGAAGCGGAGCGATGTGACCGCCTCTCCCTGATGCATGCCGGGCGCGTCCTCGCCCAGGGCACACCCGCCGAACTCAAGGCCGCCCAAGGGGCGGCGACCCTGGAAGATGCCTTTATCGCCTACATGGCACCCTACAGGGAGGCTTCCAGGGAGCAGGATGCCGCGGAGGCGGGGGCAGAGGTCGCCACCGAGTGGGGCTTAGGGAAGGTCCTCGCGCCACCCCGGCCACCGCCCCAGCCGGGCCGGCCCAGTCGCTTCTCCCCCCGCCGCTTGTGGGCCTATGCCCTGCGGGAGGCTACCGAGCTGAGGCGCGACCCGATTCGGCTCGCCTTCGCCCTCCTCGGGCCCATGCTGCTCATGATTGCCATGGGCTTCGGGATCTCCTTCGACGTTGACAAGATCGCCTATGCCGTGCTCGATCATGACCGTACTCCGGCGAGCCGCGACTACCTGGAGCAGTTCGCCGGCTCGCCCTGGTTCTCCGCCCAGGCCCCCCTGGCGGATCAGACGGAGATGTGGCGGCGACTCGCGAGTGGCCGGCTGACCCTGGCGATCGAGATCCCCCCGGGCTTCGGCCGGGACCTGAAGCGCGGCGCCCAGCCGGAGGTAGGCATCCTTATCGACGGGGCCGTCCCCTTCCGCGGCGACACCATCCGCGGCTACGTGGAGGGAGTGCATCGCCAGTATCTGGAGACCCGCGAGACCGGCCTGGGCCTGGCTCGGATGGGGGGCATGATGGGGGCCACGATGGGTGGCCCGGTGGCGGTCGAGACGCGCTTCCGTTACAACCAGGACTTCAAGAGCGTCTATGCCATGGTGCCTGGGATCCTGATGCTATTGCTCATCATGATCCCGGCCACCATGACCGCGGTGGGGGTGGTGCGGGAGAAGGAACTGGGAACGATCACCAATCTGTACGCCACGCCGACCCAGGGCGGGGAGTTCCTGCTCGGCAAGCAGCTCCCCTATGTCGGCCTGGCGCTCCTCAGCTACCTGACGCTGCTCCTCATGGCGCTCATCCTGTTTCGGGTCCCGCTCACCGGCGGGCTCGGCGCCCTCACCCTGGGGGCCGTGCTGTTTGTATTCGCCAGCACCGGGCTTGGGCTTCTCATGTCCACCTTCATGCGCACCCAGATCGCGGCGGTGTTCGGCACGGCGATCATCAGCACAATCCCCACCATCCTCTTCTCCGGCATGCTGGTGCCGGTCTCCGCCCTGACAGGGCCGGCTCGGGTCCTGGGTTACGGCTTCCCCAGCGCTTGGTTCAACCACGTGAGCGTCGGGAGCTTTACCAAGGGGCTGACCTTGGGGGACCTGTGGCTGGACTATCTGGTACTGGGGGCCTTCGGCCTCGGGTTCCTGCTGCTCGGGCTCGCCCTGCTGCGGACCCAGGAGCGCTGAGGTGCGGCCCGCCAACGTCTATCGCTTGGGTCTGAAGGAACTGATCAGCTTGAGATACGACCCGGTGATGGTCTTGCTCATCATCTATTGCTTCACCTTCGCCATCATAGCCCCGGCCCGCGGCGTCAAGCTTCAACTCGAGAACGCCTCGGTGGCGGTGGTGGACGAGGACCGTTCGCCCCTATCGGCCAGGATGGCGGAGACCCTGCGCCCACCTTACTTTCAACCTCCTGAACATATCGCGCCGGCGGATATCGACGCGGCCATGGACGCCGGCCGCTACACCTTCGTGATCAACTTTCCACCCCGTCTCCAGGCCGATGCCACCGAGGGGCGCCGCCCGTCGGTACAGGTGAACGTGGACGCGACCGCCATGGCCATGGCGGGGGCGGGGGCGCGCTATCTGGAGCGGGTGCTTGCGGAGGAACCGCTCTTCTACCTTCAGGGCAATCAGACGGAACCGCCAGCGGCGGTGACGGCGGTCATCCGGCTCGCCTTCAACCCCAATGGCGAGTCGGAGTGGTTCTTGGCGGTGATGCAGATCGTCAACATGGTCACCCTGCTTGGCATCCTCCTCACCGGGGCGGCGCTGATCCGCGAGCGCGAGCACGGCACCATCGAACACCTGCTGGTGATGCCACTCACCTCCGCCGAGATCATGCTCGCCAAGGTCTGGGCCAACGCCTTGGTGATCCTGGTTGCGGCGACCCTGGCCTTGGTGGTGGTCGTCCAGGGACTGCTCGGGGTGCCGCGAGCGGGATCGCTGGGACTCTTCGTGCTCGGCCTCGGGGTCTATCTGTTCTCGCTCACCGCGCTTGGCATCCTGCTCGCCACCCTCGCCCGGACCATGCCCCAGTTCGGGCTGCTCTCCATCCCGGTGTTCCTGGTTATGTACATGCTCTCGGGTGCCAACACCCCGCTGGATTCCATGCCGGAGCTGCTGCAGCGGGTGATGCTCATCTCTCCCACGACCCACTTTGTCGCCTTCGTCCAGTCCCTGGTCTTCCGCGGCGCCGGGCTAGACCTGATCTGGCCCCCCCTGGCCGCCACCTTGGGTCTCGGTGTCCTGGCCTTCGCCGCCGCCCTTGCGCGCTTCCGGCGGACGGTGAGCATCACCCGGCTCTGAAGCGGCGTCATGGTCGAACAGGCGATAGGCGGCGCGGGTCTCACGCCAGCCGCCGGCGCCAGGCGCGGACCGCTCAGTTGCCCTACCGATCCGCCCAGCGGCCGCTCCGCCGGCCAGTCATCGGGCGGCTTGACCAGCCCCCGACCATTGCCGTCCCCGCCCTCCCTCCACCGGTGGCGGAATGTTACCGATAGCGGGCGGTGAAACGCGGATCAGCGTGAGGGATAACGGGGTGGCGCACCGCGGCATCTCTCTCTATCATGAAACATCAAGACCAATCATGATGGAGATGGCCATGGCCACTGCCGTCCGCGAAAAGTTTTCCTCCCAAGCTGCACCCGAGGTGCTGGCTGCGCTGCGCCAGATCGCAGAAAGCCAAGGGCGCCAGTTCCAGGCAGTGCTCGATGAAGCCCTGCGCGA
>JBFZDM010000430.1:0-2560 GCA_041307365.1 Chromatiaceae bacterium
CCGTTCATTCCGTTCTCAACCCCAGGCTTAGGTAGATGGCTTAACCTACTGCCTGGTTGTCGGGGTCCACCTCAGATACCTATCGATGATCCGCCCATCGCGGACCATGATCGCGGCGATCTCGGTGGCGCGCGTCCCTTGACCCGGTGACAAGCCGGTGGTCTCGAAGTCGATGAAGGCGATGGTTTCCTTGACAACGACCGATCTCGAGGTGGGGCATCAGGATACTCCGCCTTTATGTGCTTGGCGGCGCACAATGTGGCATTAGAGCCCATGGCTTTTCTAGGCCATAATGGCGACCCTCGTGTGACTGGCATCTTCAGAGGCGACGCGGCGTACCAACCTGAAGCCACTATCCTGGCGGGTGCCAAACCCTATCAGTCATGGTCAAGGCTATCTCGACAATAGCCTGTGAAGTAATTGCGGATCAACATGAATAACCCTGATCAAGCCTTTGACGAAAATAAGCTCATCGCCCAGCGCAGGGAGAAGCTGCGCGCCCTCCGCGTGAATGGCGTCGCCTTCCCCAATGATTTTCGCCGCAACGTGGTGGCGGGGGAATTACTGGCCGATTATGGCGAAAGGGAGGCCGAGGAACTGGAGGCTCTGGGCCTGCGGGTCAAGGTCGCCGGCCGGCTCATGAGCCGGCGCATCATGGGCAAGGCCAGCTTCTGCCATTTGCAGGACATGTCCGGTCAGATCCAACTGTTCGTCCAGCGCGACAACCTGGGGGAGGAGGACTATGGCTGGTTCAAGCGCGACCTGGATCTGGGCGACATCCTCGGCGCCGAGGGTGTTCTGTTCAAGACCAAGACCGGCGAGCTGTCGATCCGGGTCGAGATGCTGCGGTTGCTGACCAAGGCCCTGCGCCCCCTGCCGGAGAAGTTCCATGGCCTTACCCACCAGGAAAGCAAGTATCGCCAGCGCTACCTGGACCTGATCATGAACGAGTGCGCCCGCAAGACCTTTCGCGCCCGCACCCACGTCATCCAGTATCTACGAGACTACCTGGATGGACGTGGCTTCCTGGAGGTGGAGACGCCCATGATGCAGGTCATCCCCGGCGGCGCGGCGGCGCGGCCCTTCGTCACTCATCATCACGCCCTGGACATGCAATTGTTTCTGCGCATCGCCCCGGAGCTCTATCTCAAGCGGCTGGTGGTGGGCGGCTTCGAGAAGGTTTATGAGATCAACCGCAACTTCCGCAACGAGGGGCTTTCTACCCGGCACAACCCTGAGTTCACCATGGTCGAGTTCTACGAGGCCTACGCCGACTATCGGGATTTGATGGATCTTACCGAGGATCTGTTGCGCGGCATGGCCCTGGCGGTAACGGGCTCAACCCAGGTTCCCTATCAGGGCGAGACTTATGATTTCGGCCAGCCTTTCAGCCGACTCACGGTGCGCGAAGCCATCCTGCGTCATGGCGAGGGGGAGGGCATCAGGCCCGAGGATCTGGATGCCCTGGAGTCGGCCCGCGCCCTGGCGAAGCGATTGGGCCTCACCTTCAAACCGACATGGGGGCTGGGCAAGGTCCAGATGGAGATCTTTGACAAGGTCGCCGAACACCAGCTCAAGGACCCGACCTTTATCACCCAGTACCCGACCGAGGTTTCGCCCCTGGCGCGCCGCAACGATCACGACCCCTTCGTCACCGACCGTTTCGAGTTTTACGTCGGCGGCCGCGAGCTAGCCAACGGCTTCTCCGAACTGAACGACGCCGAGGACCAGGCGGAGCGCTTCCGCAAGCAGGTGGAGGAAAAGGATGCCGGCGACGAGGAGGCCATGCACTTCGACGCCGATTATGTCCGCGCCCTGGAGCATGGCATGCCCCCCACCGCTGGCGAGGGCATCGGCATCGATCGCCTGGTCATGCTCTTCACGGATTCCGCCTCCATCCGCGATGTCCTGCTCTTCCCGCATATGCGGCCCGAGGATTGAGCCTCCTATGGGCCCCTGGAGGGACGGGAAGCAAGCGAGGTGGCAATACGGCGTACCAAACGATTGCAATAACTGATTGCATCGTGGGCAATTCGGTACTAAGTTTAATCGCATGAAGCGTAAGCACACCAAGACCCTCGCTCTAGTATTTCAGCACCCGGTTCCTGGCAATATCAAATGGATAGATATCGAGGGGTTACTGAGCGAACTGGGTGCGCAACTTGATGAGGCGCAAGGTTCGCGCGTCGCCGTGCGTCTGTTCGGCGATCGCCGCGTCTTCCACCGTCCTCATCCCTCCCCCGTCACTGACAAGGGTGCGGTGGCGGCTTTGCGGCGATGGCTTGAAGAAAATGGGGTAACACCATGAACAACAGCATGATCATTGATGGCTACACGGCGGTTATTGCCTATGACCCCGACATTGAGATGTTTCGGGGTGAATTCATGGGCTTGAACGGTGGCGCGGACTTTTACGCCAAGGATGTGGCAGGGCTACGCAGAGAGGGCGAAATCAGCCTTCGGGTATTCAAGGATATGTGTGAAAAAGATGGCGTGCCGGTCAAAAAGCAGGCAAGTGGCAATCTAATGCTGCGTATCCCACCCGAGGTGCATCAAGCCG
>JBFZDM010000434.1:0-3743 GCA_041307365.1 Chromatiaceae bacterium
GCGGCGGCCTGGACGAAGTCGAGACTCGCGGGCTTGGGCTGGGCCCAGACCTCATCCACCAACCTGTATTCGGCGTAATTGCCTTCGGGTCCGCCCAGGCCCCCATGACAAAACCAGACGGCATCACCCGCCCGAAAGCGGGTAACGTCGGCGCCGGTCTCTTCCACGATGCCGGCCCCGTCACAGCCGAGTATGGCGGGCAGACCATCCGGGATCAGGGGGCCGCGGGTGCGAATCTTGGTATCGATGGGATTGACGCCAGCAGCCTTGAGCCGCACCAGCAGGCCGGTGGAGGATACCAATTCCGGCTTGGGCCGCTCGACCCACTCCAGCACCGCCGGGCCGCCAATCTCGCGCATCTGGATGGCCTTCATCGCCTTGTCTCCCATGGAGTTACCAGCCCCTCCGCGGAGGAATAGACTGGGAATCGACGGATTACAGCAGGCTTCGGACACAGGCGCCTTCGGTGGGCCGAGGCCTTATGATCGAGTATAAAACCCTTTTCTTGGTCCGCCAAAATGCACGAAACCCGCCGATGAGCGGGTTTCGTGCCAGGTATCCATAGCCAGGTCATACCTCTAGATGGGTACGCATCTTCTGCATGGCGTTCTTCTCGATCTGCCTAATACGTTCGGCGGAGACGCCGAACTGGTCGGCCAGTTCGTGCAGGGTCTGCTTCTTTTCCGTGAGCCAGCGGGCCTGGAGGATGGCCTTGCTCCGGGCGTCCAGGCCTTCCAGGGCGGCGTAGAGGCGCTCGCGGCGATCCATCATAGTATCCTGACGTTCAAGGGCGCTAGCGGGCTCCATGCGCATATCCGGCAGGTAACTTGAGGGGGCGGCGGGGCCTTCGTCTTCGTCGCTGTCATCTCCGTCGAAGGCCAGATCCTGGTTGGACAGGCGTGACTCCATCTCCAGTACTGTCTCGGGTTTGACGTCCAGATCCCTGGCCACACTCTCCACCTCTTCGCGGGTGAACCAGCCCAGGCGCTTCTTGGCACTACGCAGGTTAAAGAAGAGCTTGCGCTGAGCCTTGGTGGTGGCCACTTTAACGATACGCCAGTTGCGCAGTATGTATTCATGAATCTCGGCGCGAATCCAGTGCACGGCGAAGGACACCAGACGCACCCCCATATCCGGCTCGAAACGGCGCACCGCCTTCATGAGGCCAACCGATCCTTCCTGAATCAGGTCGGGCAGGGGCAGGCCATAGCCCAGATAGCCGCGGGCTATGCGGATGACGAAACGCAGATGGGAGAGGACCAGCCGGCGAGCAGCATTCATGTCCCCCTGGTCGCGCAGGCGAACGGCCAGGTCACGCTCTTCGTCCGGGGTCAGCATCGGAATCTGGTAGGCGGCGCTAATGTAAGCATCGATGTTGCCAGTCGGAAGCAAGGCGAGGTCTTTGGTCATTTCCCAATACCCTAGTAATTTTCTCTGGAATTCAGTGTAGCAAAACATTTCGACGGCATGCAACCCAGGAATCGCTTTTTTTGAGCCATGGGGAGGCGGGGAAGTTCCGCTCTTGTCGCCCAACCTGGTTTCCCTGCCAACCTCACCCCTCTCCGGAGTCTGGCTGTCCCTCAACCCGGTTTGATCGCCGCAAGATGCCGACTCACTGAGATCCAGCTCCCGATGAGACCCAGGGCCGTGCTCCCACCCAGGAGGATGGCCAGGGCCGTGGGGCCCAATCCCACTAGGGCGAAATCCGCGCGATAAAGGGCGGCGAGACTGGAAACCGGGCCTTGCAGCAGGAAACGGGCCAGGGAGATGAGAACCCAGGCCGTGAAGCCGCCGAGCAGGCCATACCAGGCACCCACGTAGAGGAAAGGCCGGCGAATAAAGGCATGGGTGGCCCCGACCGTTTCCATGATGACGATCTCCTGACGCCGGTTCTCGATCTCCAGGCGGATGGTATTACCGATCACCAGGAGGACGCCGAGAGCCAGGGCACTGGCGAGAACTAGTACGGCGCGTTCGCCAAGCTGGACCATGCCCTGGAAACGCCGGACCCAGAGGGTATCCATCCGCACCAGGTCCGTCTCGGGTAGGGCGGCGAGGAATTCGCGCAGACCCTCCAGACTGGCCACGTCGCCAAGGCTCTGTACCGGTCGCAGGGCCAGGACATAGGGTAAGGGGTTCGTCTCCAGTTGTTCCACCGCTTCGGCGAAGCCGGTCTCGGCCCGCAATTCCTCGAGGGCCTGTTCCGGCGAAATAAGGTTGATGGACTCCAGCTCCGGTCGCCCCGTCAGGCGCCGGACAAGGGCATCGGCCTTCTCAACGTCCACTTCGGCCTTGAGGAAAAGGGAGATGGCCGCGGTCCGCTCCCAGCCATCGCCGAGACGTTCCAGGTTGCGGGTAAGGACATAGAGAGCACCTGGCAAGGCCAGGGCGATGCCGATCATGAAGACCGTCATCAGGGTCGGCAAGGGTGTGCGGCTAAGCCGGCCAAGGGTGGACATGGCCCCTTGCAAATGATGATTCAACCAGATGCCCGGCAGCCGGCTTATGGGGATGGGCGGACGCCGCGGAGTGCGGTGGGCCCTGGGGGACTGTCGGGCCTGGTCAGGCGGCGGGTTCATGGTAGGTACGCGCATGGGCATCGGCGACCAGGCGCCCTCTATCGAGCGTCAGGGTACGGTAGGGCAGGGTGGCGATCAGGGCCAGATCGTGGCTGGCGATGACCAGGGTTACGCCCACCTGATTGAAACGCCCGAACAGGCCCATGATCTCCCGCGACAGCCCGGGGTCCAGGTTGCCGGTGGGTTCATCCGCCAGTAGCAGAGGCGGACGGCCGACGATGGCGCGGGCTATGCCTACCCGCTGCTGCTCGCCGCCGGACAGGGCGACGGGATGGGCCCTCTCCTTCTCCAGCAGCCCAACCTGGTTGAGGGCGGCGCGCACCCGGCGCGCGACATCCTGATGGCCGAGACCAGCCACCACCAGGGGCAAGGCCACGTTGTCGAAAACGGTGCGATCGGTCAGCAGTCGGTGGTCCTGGAAGATCATGCCAACCTGGCGGCGATGATAGGGGATCTTACGGCGCGGCAGGCGGCCAATGTTGCGCCCGTCGACCATGAGCTGACCGCGGCTAGGCCGCTCCAGACAGCCAATCAGCTTGAGGAGGGTGCTCTTGCCGGCCCCCGAGTGCCCCGTCAGAAAGACCATTTCGCCCGCCGCGATCTCCAGGCTGAGGTTGCTCAGGACCTCGCCGCTTTCCGCGTAACGCTTGCTGACCTGGTCAAAGCGGATCATCGGGTAAATGACATCAGGATCCAAAGAGGGCTTCGAGAAATTCCTCGGCTACGAAGGGCCGCAGATCCTCGATGGATTCACCAACGCCGATGAAGCGGATGGGTACATGCAGCCGCTCGGCGATGGCAAAAAGGACGCCGCCCTTGGCGGTGCCGTCAAGCTTGGTCAGGGCGATGCCGGTCACAGGCACGGCGAGGTTGAACTGTTGCGCCTGGATAATGGCATTCTGGCCGGTGGTGGCATCCACCACCAGCATGACCTCATGAGGGGCCTCGGGGTCGATCTTTTTCATGACCCGGGCAATCTTGGCCAGCTCATCCATCAGGTTGGTCTTGGTGTGCAGGCGCCCGGCGGTATCGGCGATGAGGACATCGATGCCACGGGCTGTAGCAGCCTGGAGGGCGTCGAAAATGACCGAGGCCGAATCCGCCCCAGGCTGCTGGGCAATGACCGGCACGCCATTGCGCTCGCCCCAGGTCTGGAGCTGCTCC
>JBFZDM010000027.1:0-7399 GCA_041307365.1 Chromatiaceae bacterium
GAACATGGCAGCGGTAGAGCCGAACTCCGGCGCCATGTTGGCGATGGTCGCGCGGTCCCCCAGCGTCAGGTGGGAGGCGCCTTCACCATGAAACTCAAGGTAAGACGACACGACCTTTTCCTTGCGCAGGAATTCGGTCAGGGCCAGCACGATGTCGGTCGCGGTGATGCCCGGCCGCGGCTTGCCGGTCAGCTCCACGCCGATGATGTCCGGCAGACGCATCCAGGAGGCGCGGCCCAGCATCACGCTTTCGGCCTCCAGGCCACCCACGCCGACGGCGATGACACCGAGTGCGTCGACCATCGGGGTGTGGCTGTCGGTGCCGACCAGGGTGTCCGGGAAGGCGACGCCATTGACGGTCTGCACGACCGGTGACATGCGCTCAAGGTTGATCTGGTGCAGGATGCCGTTGCCTGGCGGGATCACGTCGACATTTTTGAACGCCTTCTTGGTCCAGTTGATGAAGTGGAAGCGGTCTTCGTTGCGACGATCCTCAATGGCGCGGTTCTTGGCGAACGCATCGGGATCGTAGCCGCCGCATTCGACGGCCAGCGAGTGGTCCACCACAAGCTGCGTCGGCACGACCGGGTTGACCATCGCCGGATCACCGCCTTGGGCGGCAATCGCGTCACGAAGACCCGCGAGGTCGACCAGCGCGGTCTGACCCAATATGTCATGACAGACCACACGGGCCGGGAACCAGGGGAAGTCCAGGTCACGCTTGCGCTCTATGATCTGCGTGAGCGAGGCGGTCAGCGTGGCCGGGTCGCAGCGACGCACCAGATTCTCGGCCAGCACGCGCGAGGTGTAGGGCAGCTTGTCATAGGCGCCAGACTCGATCGCATCGATCGCGGCACGCGCGTCGAAGTAATCCAGCTCGGTGCCGGGCAAGGGTTTGCGGTTTGCGGTGTTCATGAGCAGTACAGGTTTCGCAAGTTGGGGGCGCCAAGTTGGACGGTTTGAAGAGAGGCGATATCGACCCCTTCCTTATCCAGATCAGGACGCACATGGGCATCGGCGGATATGAGAACGCATTGGGTTGTTCCGCTTCATGCAAAGATGAAGGAAGTTGTCCGCAAATCAACGCCCGCGTTCATTTACGGACCTTAGGAATCAGCCGCTATCGATCAGCGTTGCGCCAGGGGCACCCAGAGGCGAGGCTCTGGACCCACGTAATTGGCGCTCGGCCGGATGATCTTGTTGTCGATGCGCTGCTCGATGATATGGGCGGTCCAACCCGTCGTGCGGGCTATGACGAAAAGGGGCGTGAACATGGCAGTGGGCACGCCCATCAAGTGGTAACTCACCGCCGAGAACCAGTCGAGGTTGGGGAACATCTTCTTGAGGTCCCACATGATGGTCTCCAGGCGCTCGGCGATGTCGTACATGAGGTGGTCGCCCATGTCGTCCGTAAGCCGCTTGGCGACGCGCTTGATGACCTCGTTACGCGGATCAGCGATGGTATAGACGGGATGACCGAAGCCGATCACGATCTCCTTCCGCTCCACCCGCGCCCGGATGTCGGCCTCCGCCTGGTCAGCGCTGCTGTAGCGGCACTGAATGTCGCAAGCCGCCTCGTTGGCGCCGCCGTGCTTGGGACCGCGCAGGGCGCCAATGGCGCCCGTGATGGCGGAGTAGATGTCGGAGTTGGTGCCAGCAATGACGCGCGCGGTGAAGGTGGAGGCGTTGAACTCGTGTTCCGCGTAGAGATTGAGCGAGGTGTGCATGGCGCGCACATGCAGTTCGGAGGGCTGGCGGCCATGGAGCAGGTGTAGAAAGTGGGCGGCGATGGTGTCGTCGTCGGTCTCCTCGTCGATACGGCGGCCATGATGGCTGAAGTGGAACCAGTAGAGCAGCATGGAGCCGAAGCAGGCGATCAGGCGGTCGCCGATGTCGCGCGCCGCCACCTCCGGCATGGACTCGCGCTCGGGCTCCAGGGTGCCGAGCATCGAGGCGCCGGTACGCAGCACGTCCATGGGGTGGGCCGAGGCTGGCAATTGTTCCAGAACATTCTTGAGCGCCGCCGGCAGGTCACGCAGAGACATGAGGTGGCGCTTGTACTCGGCCAACTGAATCTGGGTGGGCAGGGTGCCATGGATCAGCAAATAGGCGATCTCCTCGAACTCGGCGGTGTCGGCGAATTCCAGGATGTCGTAGCCACGATAGTGCAGATCGTTGCCCGTGCGCCCGACAGTGCATATGGCGGTGTTGCCGGCGGCGGTGCCGGACAGGGCAACCGACTTCTTGCCCTTAATGATCTGGCCTTCTTGATTCTGGCTCATGGTAAAGCTCCGATGGTATCGATCGATGTAATTGGCGGAGGGGACCTGACCCTGCCCGCCCTGGCGCCGGCCGCCCCCGCCGGGGAAGGCTGCCTGCCTCGCCCGGGACCTGGTTTCAGTCTTCCCCGCCCGTTGAAAAGAGGGCGTCCAGCTTCTGCTCGAAGGCGTGGTAACCCAGGTAGTCGTAGAGTTCCATGCGTGTCTGCATGGTGTCCACCACCCCTTGCTGGGTGCCGTCGCGTCGGATCGCCTCGTAGACATTGAGGGCGGCCTTATTCATGGCGCGGAAGGCGGATAGGGGATAGAGCACCAGGCCCACGCCGGCGGCGCCCAGTTCCTGGGTGCCGTAGAGGGGCGTGGCGCCGAACTCGGTGATGTTGGCCAGCACGGGCACCCCGACGACCTCGGCGAATCGCTGGTACTGGTCCAGGTCGGTCATGGCCTCGGGGAAAATCATGTCCGCCCCGGCCTCGACGCAGGCGCAGGCGCGGTCAATAGCGGCATCCAGGCCCTCCACCGCCAGGGCATCGGTGCGGGCCATGATGACGAAGCCATCCCGGGCCGCATCCGCCGCCGCCTTGATGCGATCGACCATCTCCGCCTTGGAGACGATGGCCTTGCCGGGCCTGTGGCCGCAGCGCTTGGCCTGCACCTGATCCTCGATGTGGCAGCCGGCGGCGCCGGCGCGCATCAGTTCGCGCACGGTGCGCTCGATGTTGAAGGCGCTGGGGCCCAGGCCGGTATCGGCATCCACCAGCAGGGGAGCCTGGGTGACATAGGTGATACGGCGCACGTCCTCGCAGACATCGTGCAGGTTGCTGATCCCCAGATCGGGCAGGCCCAGGGAGCCGGCGGCCACGCCGCCGCCGGAGAGGTAGAGGGCACGGTAGCCGACGCGCTCGGCCATCATGGCATGGTAGGCATTGATGGCACCGACGACCTGCAATGGCCGCTCCTCGCTCACGGCCTGGCGCAGGCGGGCGCCGGGGGACTGGTTTTCGCTCATGGTCTTGCTCTCGGTGGCTGATCTCGGGGTTGATTTCAGGGAGGTGATCTCAATGGGCCAGGGTGGCCGCTGCCGGCGGTTCGCCGCGCAGGCGTCTTTCCGCCTGCTGGCGGGAGGCGCGGATGTGGCGGCGCATCAGGATTTCGGCCAGCTCGCCATCCCGCTCGGCGATGGCCTCCAGGATATGGCCATGCTCCCGCAGGGCCGTCGGGGCGCGGGGGCCCGTCATGCCGAACTGGCAGCGGTACATGCGCACCAGGTAGTAGAGGTCATTGGCGATCAAGTCCTGGAGCCGGGGATTGTGACTGCCGCGAACTATGCAGAAGTGGAAGTCCAAGTCACCCTCGCTCTGGTAGTAGGCCAGGCCGTGATCCATGGCGACCTGGCGCTGGTGCAGCTCGATGAGGGCGCCCAGTTCGTCGATCTCTTTTTCGCTCATGCGCTCCGCCGCCAGCCGCGCCGCCATGCCCTCCAAGGCCTCGCGCAGGTGATATACCTCCAGGAGTTGCTCGCTGGAGAGGTCAATGACCCGCGCCCCCACATTGGCCCGCCGCACCACCAGGCTGGAGGACTCCAGCCGCCGCATCGCCTCCCGCAGCGGCCCCCGGCTGATGCCGAAGCGCCGCGCCAGCTCGGGCTCGCTCATCTTGCTGCCCGGCGGGATGCGTCCCTCGACGATCTCCTGGCGGATGCGCGAGAAGATCTGGTCCGCAAGGGTGACGGCCTCTTCGCTCATGGCTGGACTGGGGTCTCGGGTTCTTGCACGCCTACCCGGGGGTTCCGCCATCCCGAGGCCGGGACGGCGGAGATCCCCAAGGCTGGGTCAGGCACTCATTGGCTGGCGTGATGGGCGTAGCCGATGGTCTGAAGCCTGGCCTCGATCTCGTCCAGGATGGCGGGATCGTCGATGGTGGCCGGCATGTTGAAGTCCTGACCATCGGCGATGCGCTTCATGGTGCCGCGCAAAATCTTGCCGGAGCGGGTCTTGGGCAGGCGATCGACCACGACCACCTTCTTGAAGTCCGCCACCGGGCCTATCTTCTCGCGCACCAGGGCCACCAGTTCGCGGTCGATCTGCTCCTCCGGCTTCTCGACGCCGCTCTTAAGCACCACCAGGCCCAAGGGCAGCTCGCCCTTGAGCTGATCGGCGACGCCGATGACGGCGCACTCGGCAACGTCCGGGTGGGAGGCCAGGACCTCCTCCATGCCGCCGGTGGAGAGCCGATGGCCGGCGACATTGATGATGTCGTCGATGCGGGACATGATGAAGAGGTAGCCGTCCCCATCCTTCATGCCGGCGTCGCCAGTGAGGTAGTAACCCGGCTCGGAGCTGAGATAGGAATCGACGTAGCGGTCATCGTTCTGCCACAGGGTCGGCAGGCAGGCCGGCGGCAGGGGCAACTTGATCATGATGCGGCCGATCTGGCCGGGGGCCTGCTCGTGGCCATCGTCATCCAGGACGCGCACGTCATAGCCTGGCACCGACTTGGTCGGCGAGCCCGGTTTGACCGGCAGGGGCTCGATGCCCATGCAGTTGGCGGCGATCGCCCAGCCCGTCTCCGTCTGCCACCAGTGGTCGATGACCGGCACCTTGAGGATGTCCTGGGCCCACTGGAGGGTGTCCGGATCGCAGCGCTCGCCGGCGAGGAAGAGGGCGCGGAAACCTGACATGTCGTAGCGCTGGAGATGCTCGGCCTTGGAATCGACGCGCTTGATGGCGCGGAAGGCCGTGGGCGCGGTGAACATGACCGAGACGCCATGCTCGCTGATGACCCGCCAAAAGGCGCCGGCGTCCGGGGTGCCGACCGGCTTGCCCTCGTAGATGAGGGTGGTGCAGCCGTAGAGCAGGGGGGCATAGACAATGTAGGAGTGGCCCACTACCCAACCCACATCGGAGGCGGCCCAGAATACCTCGCCCGGCTCCATGGCATAGACGTGCTTCATGCTCCAGTGCATGGCGACGGCGTGGCCGCCGTTGTCCCGCACCACGCCCTTGGGCAGGCCGGTGGTGCCGGAGGTATAGAGGATATAGAGGGGATCGGTGGCGGCGACGGAGACACAGGGGTGGGGCTGGGCGGCGGCCATGGCCTCCTCCCAATCGAAGTCGCGGCCGGCGATCATGGTCCCCGGTTCTTGGGGACGCCGCAGCACCAGGCAACTCTGGGGCTTGTGGGTGGACATCTCGATGGCCTGATCCAGCAGGGGCTTGTAGTGAACCACCCGGTTAGGCTCGATGCCGCAGGAACCGGCGACCATCACCTTGGGCTTGGCGTCCTCGATGCGGGTCGACAACTCGCGGGCGGAGAAGCCGCCGAAGACCACCGAATGCACGGCGCCGAGTCGGGCGCAAGCCAGCATGGCGATGGCCGCCTCGGGCACCATGGGCATGTAGATGATGACACGGTCGCCCTTGACCACGCCCAGGTTGGCCAGGGCGCCGGCGCAGCGGGAGACCTGGTCCTGGAGTTGGGCATAGCTGATGGTCCGCTGGGAAGCCGTGACCGGGCTGTCATGGATGATGGCGATCTGATCGCCGCGCCCGGCCTCCACATGGCGGTCCACGGCGTTGTAGCAGGTGTTCAGCATGCCACCGGCAAACCAGCGGTAAAAGGGCGGGTTGCTGTCGTCCAGCACCCTGTCCCAGGTCCGGTCCCAATGGATGGCTTGGGCCGCCTCGCCCCAGAAGCCCTCGGGATCCGTCAGGGAACGCTGATAGACCTCTTCGTATCTCATGACCGCCTCTCCTCAATGACCAGTGAATGTGTCTTATTGGTTGCGGACGCATCTTGGCGCCCGTCGCCGCGCGGATTGTCGACAATCTGGCGCGATGATGACAAAAATACCCTGTTATTCTCTTCTGTCAACCCCCGATGTCGACAATACACACTATTGCCCCGCCACAGGGCCCAGAACCAGGTCCAGGAGGACGGGACGGCTTGACCAGGGTCCAAATATTTTTTGGATTTGACGGCATATTATCCCGTCAGTCCGGTCATTCCCGAGGCGTGCCGGGCTCAAGCCGCAGCATGCCGTGCAGACCCAGGCCCGCCAGGACCAGGACCAAGGCCGCCGCCAGCAGGAAAGGCCTCCACCCCAGGTGGCGATAGATCGCCACCGCCAGCCAGGAGCTCAGACTGCCCCCGACGTAATAGGCGGCGATGTAGATGCCATTGACCACCCCCCGGAAGGGGCCGCCCATCTGGTTGATCTGGCCCGAGAGGCGGGTATGGATGAGGAACATGCCGCCACAGAAGGCGAACATGGCCAGATAGACCCCAACCGTGGCGGACAGGGCGAATAGCCCGAGACCCAGGGCGTAGAGGGGGCCTTCGGATTGGAACAGGCGGATCAGTCGTCCCTATCCTTGCAAATCGGGAAACATAATCCAATAATTGCATACATGATCGACCGCATTCTATCCGCTGACTTGGAGGAGGCCCTTGCTCAGGCCCCTGCCGTAGCCCTGCTTGGCCCGCGCCAGGTGGGCAAGACCACCCTGGCCCTGGAAGTCGGTCAGAGGTTTAACGCCCATTACCTCGACCTCGAATCCGAACAGGATCGCGCCAAGCTCGTCCAGACCGAACTCTATCTGGCCGATCACCAGGATAAACTGGTCATCCTGGACGAGGTGCATCGCGCGCCGGGGCTTTTCCCCATCCTGCGCGGCATGATCGATCGCGCCCGCCGTCAAGGCCGCCTCGCAGGCCAATACCTGCTGCTCGGCTCCGCCTCCCTGGATTTGCTTCAGCAATCCGGCGAGAGCCTGGCGGGGCGCATTCGCTATCTGGAACTGGCGCCCTTCCTGGTCCTGGAAACGTCTGGACTGGCGCTGGACGACCTCTGGCTGCGCGGGGGCTTTCCGAACAGCCTGCTGGCCTCGGATGGCCGCGCCAGCCTGCGCTGGCGCCAGGACTTCATCCGCACCTACCTGGAAGGGGACATCCCGCGGTTTGGCCGCCGTATCGCCGCCGAAACCCTGCGGCGGCTCCCCTCTGGACCATGGTGGCCCATCATCAGGGGGGGCTGCTCAATACGGCCCAGTTCGCGCGCAACCTCGGCGTCGATGCCAAGACCGTCAACAGCTACATCGACCTGCTGGTCGATCTGCTCA
>JBFZDM010000034.1:0-3187 GCA_041307365.1 Chromatiaceae bacterium
CTGGCCGTTGTCGATCAGGAGGTCGGCAACCGCTTGCTGAAAGAGGTCCAGATTGGGGGCATTCACCACCGCCGAACGCACCGCCGCCTTGTAGAGCAGCCGATCCGCCTGGGCCCGCGTCGCCCTTACCGCCGGCCCCTTGCGGGCGTGGAGGATGCGGCATTGGATGCCCGCCGTGTCCGCCGCCCGGGCCATCAGACCACCCCGGGCGTCGATCTCCTTCACCAGATGCCCCTTGCCGATGCCGCCAATGGCGGGATTGCAGCTCATCTGGCCGATGGTCTCGATATTGTGCGTGAGGAGCAGAGTCCGCGCGCCCATCCGCGCCGCCGCCAGGGCCGCCTCCGTCCCCGCGTGGCCGCCACCGACCACGATGACGCCGTAACCTTCCTCAGCGGACATGGGGCCCCGTCGCCTCGATCATGATGTGTGGTCCCGCGCGAGTGTGGATTATGGTGGCGCAGGGCTTTGGGCAGCCCCGACAGTTGCCCCGCAAGGAGACTGATGAAAAGAGAGGCCAAGGGCCGTGGAAGAGGATGCCTTTGCGTATCCTCGGCATCGCACCCCGGGCCCTTATCATTTCATCCGGGGCCAAGGCACCAAGGGTAAGGCCTGAAAATTGACTAGGTCAATGAATTTTAAAGGCCCACAAGCAGGTCGCTGGTCTGGTGGCCGGCCTTGGGCAGGTTTCCCGGCTGAACAAGGCGGCCCTTGCCGGAATCATGATCGAGGGCCGCCCTTGCCTTGAGCCGACTTCAATTGACCTGGCTGGGTAATGCATGGATCAATGTGAGCCAACGTGGAAATTGTGAGCTCAACAGTGCAGTGGTATCGTCCATGCCTCAATGACATCCGCCTGGCCTGGGGTTCAAACCCTCGGAGGTTGAAGAACGAGTGCGTTTGAGTGGGTGCCATTGGCCAGGGGTTCGTGGATTAGACCGGGGAGGAAAGGGCGTGACGGAGGCGGCATCCCACATCGATTTCGAGCGGCTGTTTAAGCTGCGGCTGGCGGTCGCTCGCCACGGGGAGATGGACGCGGCGGGCTGGTGGAACATCAGGGGCATCCTCGGCCGCCATGGCGCCCTGGCGCTCAAGCGCGGCTTTCCCTCGACTCACTATTTTGCCCAGGCCAGGATCGCCTTCGCCGTCGCGCGCAGCCGGTGCCATGAACTCTTCGATCCGCCGGGTTGCATGACGCTTTGGCATCTCCCCGCGGAGGTCGAGGATCGGTTCGACGAGCACTGGCAAGATTGGTTGGACCAGGGGGAAGGGTGGGCACCCTTCTTCGAGGCCCTGGCGGAGGCGGGGCGGCAGGATCTACTGGCGGAACTCGCCGATTTTGACCTAGTGGATCCAAGTCACCTGGCGGCGGTGGGCAAGATGCGCCGGTCGGCCGAGGGCAGGTCGGTGCCCCTGCCAGGAAGCTACCCGCCCAACGACGAGGTCATCACACTGCTTGCCGCCGGCTTCGCGCGCGGCGAGCGAGGCAGCCCGGCGATCCCTTACGCGCGAATCGAGGACTGAGCATGGCGGCTCGATCCAAGGTCGCTTCCTGCCTGGCCATCAAAGGCGCCCTGATCGAGGAGACCTACGCGGTTTTCCGCGGCTGGGACGACGGCCTCTCCAAGACAGAAAATCTCAAGCGCGCCCGGCAGGAAAACAGGATGGCCGCCAAGAGCGCCAATTGGGCGCTGAATGTGTCCTGGGCGATCAGCCGTCGCTTCGACCCCACCGGCCGCGACCGCCCACTTGCGGAGCTTGCCAAGGCGGGCTGTGACCGGGAGGTCTGGAAGCCGCTGCTCCTCTTCCACCTGACCCGCGACGACTTCCTCGTCCGCGATTTTCTCCTCAACTGGCTCTATCCTCGGTTCAGCGCCGGCGCCTACCGTCTGCGTGCCGAGGACGTGCTCCCCTACCTACAGGCACTGAGCAGGAATAAAGGCATTGACTGGTCCGGCGACTGGAGCGAGGCCACGACGAAGCGCGTGGCTTCCGGCCTCTTGCGGCTCGCCGTCGATTTCGGTGTCCTCGGGGGCTCGCGGTCGCGGGAATTCGCATCCTACCACCTGCCGGAAAAGAGTTTCCTCTACCTGCTGCACGTCATGATGGACCGCGAGGCGAACGCCCGGCGCCTCATCGACGCCGAGGACTGGCGGATGTACCTGATGGACGCCGCCGACGTCGAGCGCGAACTGTTGCGCCTGCACCAATTCCGCAAGCTGCATTACGAGGTGGCCGGCAGCCTGGCCCAGATCAAATTACCGTCGACCTCCGCCGCTGACTATGTCAGGGAGATGTGCTGATGGACGATTGGCAGGACCGTCTTACGCAGAAGCTCGAGCCAGTGTTGAAGCAACCCGATCCCAGACAACAGCTCAGTGCCTACCATGACATGCCCTATGCGATCTTCCGCTATCCGGCGGCGGGAGAGTTTGGGGTACGCCAGGCGGTCGCGCTGCTACGCACCCGGCTGGAACAGGGGGGCAAGCGGGTAACGATCATCTCCTTGGCCGAGTGCCTCGCCGAGGCCTTGGCGGCAGAGGGCATGGCCACCCAGGCCCTCATCGACGCCGAGAAATCGGTCGGGATCGACACCACGGTCGAGACCATCTTCCATATCCTGAGCGAATACCAACCCCTGGACAGGCTGGTTGCGCGCCGCATCCCCGCCGACGCCGACCCCCAGCGCGACCTGGTGTTCATCGTCCGCGCTGGCGCGCTCTTCCCCCTGTACCGCACCTCGGCCCTGCTGGAGCAACTCAAGGGCAAGTTGCATATCCCCACCGTCCTGTTTTATCCAGGCGAGCTGGATGGCGCCGCGGGCCTGCGCTTCATGGGCGTGCTGGATGCCGAGCACAACTACCGGCCGAAGATCTTCTGAGAATCCCCGCCATGACTGCCGACACCATCAAGGACCTGTTCGCCAGCGACATCGACCGCCGCATCGAGGAGGTCATCAAGGTCGATCAGGCCGACGAGACGATCATCCACGACGAACTGGCCGAATACGTCGTCACCGACTCCCTCCGCGCCCATTTCCGACGGATCTTCGACCATTACCTGACTACCTGGCGGAAACCCAACGAAGGGATCGCCCTCTGGGATTCGGGCTTTTTCGGCTCCGGCAAGTCCGGCTTTGCCAAGTACCTCGGCCTTGCCCTCGCTAACCGGGACATCCTCGGCCAGG
>JBFZDM010000090.1:0-3420 GCA_041307365.1 Chromatiaceae bacterium
CAGTTCCGCCGGGATGGGATGGACCTTGCTGTTGTTCAGCGGGACCTGGGACAGGATCACCTCCTCGGCCATCCAACTGTTGCGCTCGGCGTGATCCGCCGGCAGACAGCGCTCATCGCCAAAGTAAAATTCCCAGAGATCCCAGTCGGCGCCTTGGTGGGCCAGCAGACGGTAGGCCGCCTCGGGTGTCCGCCCGCCGGCCAGCACCAGGCGAAAGGCACCCCGCTGGCCGATGGCATCGACTGCCGCGGCGGCAATGATGCGAGTCGCCGCCTCCGCCACGGCATCGGCATCGGGTAGGACCCGCCAGTCCAGTGGCCGCGAGTTCAATACCTGGCCTCATGCGCGGCCGAGTTGGGATCCAGGGAGTGTCGCCAACGGTGTTCTTCACGGTCGAACAGCCTGCGGGCCTCACGGGGGCCCCAGCTTCCCGCCGGATAAGTCGGAATGAAGTCCCGCTCCACGGCCCAGACATCCAGCACCGGCTCCACCACCCGCCAGGCAAACTCGACCTCGTCGTAGCGCAGAAACAGGGAGCGGTCGCCAAGGATGACGTCCAGCAGCAGGTCCTCATAGGCGTCGCTGGTCTCCGACTCATCGCCGCGGAAGTGGGCGTCCAGGCTGATCTGGCGGGTGCGCATCTCCAGGCCCGGCTGCTTGGCGGTGAGCTGGATGCGCAGGCTTTCCTCGGGCTGGATACCGAGCAGGATCCAGTTGGGACTCATGCACTCGACCTGGGTGCCGCGAAAGAGCTGCATCGGCGGGTGGCGAAAGCAGATCGACACCATGGAGCGCGCTTCCGCCATGCGCTTGCCGGTTCTGAGATAGAAGGGCACCCCCCGCCATCGCCAGTTGTCCACATAGAGTTTGAGGGCCGCGTAGGTCTCGGTCACGCTACGAGGATCGACCCGATCCTCGTGGACATAGCCTGGTACCGACTTGCCGTCGATCTCCCCGGCGGCGTACTGGGCGCGAAAGGCCTGGGCATGGACGGCGGCCTTGGTGATGGGCCGCACCGACTTGAGCACCTTGACCTTCTCGTCCCGCAGGGCCTCGGCCTCCATGGATACCGGCGGCTCCATGGCCACCAGGGTAAGAAGCTGCAGCAGGTGGCTCTGGATCATGTCGCGCAAGGCGCCGGTGCCATCGTAAAAACCGGCGCGGGAGCCCACCCCCAGGGTCTCGGAATGGGTGATCTGCACATGATCGATGTGATGGCGGTTCCACACCGGCTCCATCATGAGATTGGCGAAGCGGAACACCAACACGTTCTGCACCGTCGCCTTGCCGAGGTAATGGTCGATGCGATAGATCTGGCGCTCCTGAAGGTAGCGGCCGATACGCCGCTGCAGATCGGCGGCGCTGGACAAGTCATGGCCGAAGGGCTTTTCGATCACGACCCGCCGCCAGCCGCGCTCCTCGCCCAGCAGGCCCACCTCCCCCAACTGGCTGATCACGCCCCCATACTGATCGGGTCCGATGGACATGTAGAAGGCGATGTTGCCCGCGCCCTCTTCGTCCAGCCGCTCGCGCAGCCGCTGGTAGAGCCCGGGGTCCTCCAGATCACCGCGAAAGTATTCGACGCGCCGCGCGAAGCGCTCGAACAAGGTCTCGTCGAGCCCACCCCGCGCCTTGGCGGTGACGGCGTCCCGCACCTGGGCCAACCACTCCTCGGCGGCGAAGGGCCGCCGGCCGGAGCAGATGATGCGCATGCCCGGCCGCAAGCGGCCTGCCTGGTCGAGGTGGTAGAGGGCGGGGAGCAGCTTGGTCGTCGCCAGGTTGCCGGTGGCCCCGAAGATCACGTAGGCACAGGCGTCATTCATTGATCGTCTGCTCCCCTTGGTCGCCCGTCCAGTCGGTGTGGAAGCGCCGTTCGGCGGGTGCATCGACACGGGCATAGGTATGAGCGCCGAAGAAGTCGCGCTGGGCCTGGAGCAGGCTGGCCGGCAGGCGTGCGCTGCGATAGCCATCGAAGAAGGCCAGGGCGGCGGAGAAGCCGGGCAAGGGGATGCCAAGCTGGATCCCCAGGGCGACCGCCCGCCGCAAGCCGGGCTCGGCCTGGCGGATGGCGGCGGCGAAGAAGTCGTCGAGGAGCAAGTTCTCCAGGTCCGGGTTGCGCGCGAAGGCGCGCTTGATGTCACCGAGGAAGCGGCTGCGGATGATGCAGCCGCCTCGCCACAACAGGGCGATGTCGCCATAGGCGAGCTTCCAGCCGAAACCTTCGCTGGCCGCCCGCAGCAACATGAACCCCTGGGCGTAGGACACCAGTTTGGCGGCGTAGAGGGCGTCATGCACGAACTCGACCCAGGGCTGGGCGCGATCGAAATCCCAGGCCCTTGGCACGGCGGGAAAGGCGCGGGCCGCGCGCTCGCGCTCGCCCTTCAGGGCCGAGAGGAAGCGTGCGTTGACCGCCTCGCCGATGAGGGTGAGGGGGATGCCCAGTTCCAGGGCATCCATCGCGGTCCATTGGCCCGTGCCCTTCTGGCCGGCGCTATCAAGGATGCGATCGACGCGAGGCACCCCGTCCGGGTCGCGGACGGCGAGGATGGCGGCGGTGATTTCGATGAGATAGGACTCCAGCACTCCCTGGTTCCAGCGCCCGAACACCGCCGCAAGCTGGTCCCTGTCCAGTCCCAGGCCATCGCGTAACAAATGATAGGCCTCGGCAATGAGTTGCATGTCGCCATACTCGATGCCGTTGTGCACCATCTTCACGTAATGCCCGGCGCCGCCCTCGCCCACCCACTGACAGCAGGGCTCACCCTCGGCCACGGCGGCAATGGACTGGAACATGTCGCGCACCAGCGGCCAGGCCGCCGGATCGCCCCCCGGCATGAGCGAGGGCCCGTGACGCGCCCCCTCCTCCCCGCCGGACACTCCCATGCCGAGAAAACGCAGCCCGGTGGAGGAAAGCCGCTCATAGCGGCGCGCCGTGTCCGGATAATGGGAATTGCCCCCATCGACGATGACATCACCGGGCTCCAGGAGGGGCAGAAGCTGGTCGATGACCGCATCGACCCCTCCGCCGGCCTGCACCATCAGGAGGACTACTCTTGGCTTTCGCAAGTCCCCGACCAGCACTTCCAGGGAGGGACAACCCAGAATATCCCGCCCGGCCGCATCGCCCTGGAGGAAGTCCCGCGTCCGCTCCCAGGTGCGGTTGTACACTGCCACCCGATGACCATGGTCGCTCAGGTTGAGCACCAGATTGCGGCCCATGACCGCGAGGCCAATGACGCCAATGTGGGCCTTGTCCATACCAACCCCCTTTGGAAAAATCAGGTCACACCCCTTGCTTGAATAGATAATATAGGAGTCTCCGTCGGTTAGGCCATTGTTTAAGGGATGGCTCCTCAGGTCAACCCAGGACAGGGGCCAAGCCAAGAAGGGGTCGGGCTGGGCCTGGCCATCGACCTGGCT
>JBFZDM010000091.1:0-4177 GCA_041307365.1 Chromatiaceae bacterium
CTGCACCAGCTCCACGTTGTTGGTGGAGTCCATCGTCATCGCCCCGTCGCCACCACCGTTGCCGACGTGGCGACGCCCATCCGGTCCGACCAGGATCAGGTTCAGGTTGTTCACCAGGCGCTCGCCCGGGTAGTCGCTATAGACCATGACCACCCGCAGCGGCACATCCGAGCCCGCGACCTCCAGCTCCAGCGACCAGAGCTCGCCGGTGGCGAGCCCGGCGGTCAGATCCAGATACTGGGCCAGTGCCGGTGCCGCGGGCGCCAGGCTGGCGTCCAGGTCCACGCGCCCGAAGCCCTGCTCATGATCGGATTGGGCACCCGCCACTCCGGTCCCGGGCAGCCGCCGCGCCCCGGCGATCAGCACCGCCCTGATCAAGGCCGCCGAGGGGCTCGCGATGCCCTGGTCCCGACGCAGGTACTGGCGCACCAGTGCCGCGGCGCCCGCCGCCAGCGGCGTGGCCATGCTGGTCCCCCCCATGTGGAAGTATTTGCGGGAAGACGCCAAGGCCGCCCAGGCATTGTTGTTGGGGGCGATCATGCTCGAGCGGGTGGAGAGCACGAAGGTGCCTGGGGCCAGCAGGTCTGGACGGATGCGTCCGTCCTTGGTGGGGCCACGGCTGCTGAAGGCCACCACTTGCTCTGGGTTGTCCGCCATCGGGTCGGCGTGGTAAGGGGCCACCGGATAGTCGCTGGACCACCAGTCCCCGTAGCGCTCCGCGTTGAAGCGCGGACGGTCGTTCTCGCAGGCACCGATGCAGATGCAATTCTTGGCGGTTGCCGGCGAGGTCACGCTCGTCGGATTGATCTGGCCGTCGCCGTCCCGATCGGTACCGTCATTGCCGGCGGCCACCAGCACGCAGAAATCAGCGTGCTCCCAAACGAAGCGGTCGAGTTGCTCGCATTGCTCGTCGTAGTCGCCGGGGTCGCCGCCACCCCAGGAGTTGGAGTGGATGCGGACATCATGGGCATAGGCGTCGCCGAACAGGCTCCCCAGGTCGTCCGGGATACCCGAGAGCAGGAAGCGTCCGATCTCCTGGTAATAGGAGGCGTTCTTCCACTTCATCTCCTGCTCGACCGCCTGGAAGACCAACCGTGCCTTGTAGGCCAGGCCCCGGATCGGGCCCTCGAGTCCGCTCAGGCCCAGGCTCTCGCTCCCGTCCCCGAGCACCGAGCCGGCCACATGGGTGCCGTGGCCGGAGTCGAGATCGGCCGGACCATCGTCACCGCCGGGGTTGTTGATGTAGGGCCGGTAATAGTCCACGATCGGATAGCTCCGCACCCAGGCCAGCCGGCCGCGGAAATCCAGATGCACCGTGGCCGGATCGCCGGTGTCGATCCCGGTGTCGCAGATGCCGATGGTCTCCCCAGCGCCGTCGAGTCCCAGCCCGTTGTTGCTGATCGTCCGTGCCGCGCCCATCAGGCGCGGGGCTACATCGTTGCTCGTGCGCTTGAGACGCTGCTCGCGGATCATGCGCACCCCGTGCACCGCGGAAAGTGCACGGATGGCCTTGAGCCGGCCTTTGGCTGCCGGCGCCTGGATGATCATGCGGCGCGCATCGGGGTCGACCTGGAGGATCTCGAAGCCCAGGGCGCCGATCGCCTCCCTGGCCTGCTCCAGTGTTTCGGGGTCGAAGAAGGAGACCGAATAGAGCCCTGGAAGCACCCGGGTGCGCGGCAGCTCAGCGCCGACCTCGTCCTCCTTGCGGTCCGCGCCGGTAAGCGCCGACGGGGCGATCCGGTCCCGGTGGCTGAGGTGGCCGGTCCAGCGCACGAATGGCAGTGTCGCGATCAGGGCGATGCCCTCCTCATCGGCCTGGACCACATAGCTGAACGCCGCGTGGGGGTCGCGCAGTCTGCCGCCCGCCGCCTCGACGCCGGCGAGCCATTCCGGCTTGATCGGGCCGAGAAACTGCACAAGGTAATGGTGCGCGCCGGGGGCCAGGCGCCGCTCGCCCTTGTAATCGGGGTGGGTGCGGGTCCGTCCGCTGGCTTCGACACGGGGCAGGTCGGTATCGAGCCTGCGCTCCCCGACCGGGATCTGGTATTGGTCGGTGATATCCTCCACCGGGTAGCGGCCGCCCAGATCCTTGGCCGCCTGCTCCGGCAGGCAGGTCAGCAAGAAGCCGGCATAGCGCTCCAGCACCGGGATGTCCGCGGCGAGACGGTCCTGCTCGGGGCCCGAGCAGAAGACTTTCAATGTGCGCTCCATGAGCTTTCTCCTCTCGAGAGGGCCAGGTTGGGGTTCGCGAGGCTGGAGCCCATGGGCAGTCGGCGCTGGCTTGCCAACGACCGCCGGATATCGGGCCTCTGGTGCATGGCACCCGCTACATCAACTCTAGCAGCAATCGGGGCGGTTGCTATGGGAGCGGCCCCGGCGAGCTGGCCGCGCCGCCGCGGATCAACCCCGCCCGCGGGGGACGAGCCGCCCGTCGCGGCCCTACCGGACTGGGACGCCCTGGCCCAACCGCCACCCGCGTACGTCTTCGACCAGCAGGTGCAGGGGTAGCCGTCTCCCGTCGCCTGGTCGGGCCGGAGACGCGCCACTTCCTGCACCCGTTGTGATCGCGCCTGCAAGTCGCGCCCGGAGCTGGAAGTCGCTTCCAAAGGGTTCCCATTGGATGGTCCCGCCTGAGCCGGGCGCACCAACGAAAAAGGCCGGGGTTGCCCCGGCCTTTCGTCAAGTGTCACCGGACATCAGGTCCGGCGTCGCGTCGCTCAGGCGATGGCCTTGAGCTTCTCGCCTTCCAGGAGTGTCCCACCTTCACCGCGGATCTCGATCTTGCGCGGCTTCATGGCCTCGGGGATCTCGCGGCGCAGTTCGATGTGGAGGAGTCCGTTCTCCAGTCGGGCGTCCACCACGCGGACATAATCCGCGAGTTGGAACTTGCGCTCGAAGCCCCTATTGGCGATGCCGCGATAGAGGAAGCGGCTTTCCTTGTCGTCCTCGCCGCGGGAACCCGAGACGGTCAGGATGTTCTCCTTGACCTCCAGGCCCAGTTCGCCCGGCGAGAAGCCGGCAACGGCCATGGTGATGCGGTAGTCGTTCTCGCCGCTGACCTCCACGTTATAGGGAGGATAACCGCCCGGCTCGGAGCGATAGGCGTTCTCCAGGGCGGACGACAGCCGATCGAAGCCGATCATGGAGCGGAAGAGAGGGGTGAAGTCGATGTTTGTCATGGTCATATCCTCAATGAGCAATATGTTTCAGGTTGCGTATCCAGTCTGGATCACGCTGTTGCGCGGACCTCGGAAGAGCGTCCACATATAAGAAAATAGTATCGAACAGGCCGGCGTCAAGGGGTGAGCGGCAATTTTTTTGGGTCGGGAAGTGAACAGTCGGCGTTTGTGTTTTAACCCGGATTTCATCCAACCCCATCAACAGCCGCATGTCGGAGCAGTTGGCTGAGGGCGGGATTTTTTTTGCAGGTGGGAATGGCGCGGAATGTCCGCCCTGGCCCAGACCCCGAGCCAGGGCATCGGGGCGAAGGGATGCCCTGGCTGACTGTCGCTGATATCAGCGCCGCTTTTCCAGGCTCTGCTTGAGCAGGGCGCCGAAGCTGCCCATGCCGCTGCCGGCAACCCTGGCGCTGGGGGCGTAGGCGGCCAGGTCCGGCGCGGCCTCGGCGGCCTTGGCCTCGTCCAGGGTCAGGCTGATGCGCTTATTCGCCGGGTCAATGGCGATGACGCTGGCCTCCACGGCCTGACCGGGGCCGAGGACCTCCTGGGGATGGCCGATGCGCTTGCCGGCGCCCATTTCACTGATGTGGATCAGGCCCTCCACGCCGGGCGCCAGTTCGACGAAGGCGCCGAAGGGCTGGAGCCGGGTGACCTGGCCCTGGACCCTGGAACCGACGGGGAACTGCTGGGCTACCTCGGTCCAGGGATCCCGGGACAGGACGCGGAGGGAGAGGGCGATCTTTTCCGGGCGCTTGGGGTTATCCGTCTTGTCGATGCGCAGCACGGAGACTTCCAGTGCCTGGCCGACGCTGAGGATCTCGCTGGGGTGCTTGACCCGGTGGAATGTCAGCTCACTGATGTGGATCATGCCTTCGATCCCGCCCAGATCGACGAAGGCGCCATAGTCCTGGAGTGAGGTTACGATGCCTTGGAGCACGGCGCCTTCCTTGATGCTGGCGCGGGTGGCCTCGGCTCGGGCGCGCTGTTCCTCTTCGAGC
>JBFZDM010000096.1:0-8828 GCA_041307365.1 Chromatiaceae bacterium
CGCTGGTTGCGTATCTCCAGGGCCAGCTTTCGGAAGAGGTTGGTATTGAGACCACCGCACAAGCCACGGTCGGAGGAGATCACGATGTAGCCGACGCGCTTGTGTTCGCGTTCAGCCGCCATGTAGCTGTGGCGATACTCGGGCGAGGCGTGGCTCAGGTGGGTAATGACCTGGAGCATCTTCTGCGCATAGGGGCGGGAGGCGCTCATGCGCTCCTGAGCCTTGCGCATCTTGGCCGCCGCGACCATTTGCATGGCCTTGGTGATCTTCTGCGTGCTCTTGATGCTGGCGATCTTGGTGCGAATTTCTTTGGCGCCGGCCATGTCTCTAAGCTCCCAGCGTCCGATCCGCCCCCGCTCGCGCCTGGGGTGGCGAGAAGGGGGGGTGATCGGCTAAAGGTTGTTGCGTAAGGGCGCCTTCCGTCCGTACCGGCCTTGTCCAAACCGGGATGGACGACTGCCGCCCATGGCTTGCTACCATGTGTTGTTGGCCTTGAAATCCTTTATCGCCGCGTGCAAACCCTGCTCGATCTCTTCGTTGTAGTCGCCCTTGGCGTCGATCTTGTCCAGCAGGGCACCCTGGGCCGACTTCATGTAGGACTGAAGGGCATGCTCGAAATCGACCACCTTGGTGACTTCCACGTCGTCCAGGTAGCCCATATTGGCGGCGAAGAGGGATACCGCCATCTGGCCCACGCCGAGCGGGGAGTACTGGGTCTGCTTCATGAGTTCGGTAACCCGGGCACCACGCTCCAATTGCTTGCGGGTGGCCTCATCCAGATCGGAAGCGAACTGGGAGAAGGCTGCCAGCTCGCGGTATTGGGCCAGGGCGAGACGAATACCGCCGCCGAGTTTCTTAATGATCTTGGTCTGGGCCGCGCCACCGACGCGGGACACCGAAAGGCCTGCATTGATGGCCGGACGAATGCCGGCGTTGAAGAGGTCGGTCTCCAGGAAGATCTGGCCGTCGGTGATGGAGATGACATTGGTTGGCACGAAGGCGGACACGTCTCCGGCCTGCGTTTCGATGATGGGTAAGGCGGTCAGGGAGCCCGTCTTGCCCGTCACCTCGCCGTTGGTGAGTTTAGCCACCTCATCGGCGTTGATGCGCGAGGCTCGCTCCAGTAAACGGGAGTGCAGGTAGAAGACGTCACCCGGATAGGCCTCGCGTCCAGGCGGTCGGCGCAGCAACAGGGCGACCTGGCGATAGGCCCAGGCCTGCTTGGTGAGGTCGTCATAGATGATGAGGGCGTCCTCGCCGCGGTCGCGAAAGTACTCGCCCATGGTGCAGCCGGCGTAAGGGGCGATGAACTGCATGGCGGCGGAGTCGGCGGCACCGGCATGGACCACGATGGTGTGCTCCATGGCGCCGAATTCCTCCAGCTTGCGGACCACGCCCGCCACGGAAGAGTTCTTCTGGCCGACGGCCACATAGATGCACTTAATGCCCCGGCCCTTCTGATTGATGATGGCATCGATCGCCACCGCCGTCTTGCCGGTCTGACGGTCGCCGATGATCAATTCGCGCTGGCCGCGGCCGACGGGCACCATGGCATCGATGGCCTTGATGCCGGTCTGGACCGGCTGGTCAACCGACTTGCGGGCGATGACCCCCGGCGCGACCTTTTCCAGTGGGGAACTCAGGGTGGCGCCCACCGGCCCCTTGCCATCCAGGGGGTTGCCCAGGGAATCGACCACGCGCCCGAGCAACTGGGGACCCACGGGGACCTCCAGGACGCGGCCGGTACAGCGGACCCAGTCGCCCTCGGACAGGTTGGTATAGTCCCCCAGGACCACGGCACCGACGGAGTCACGCTCCAGGTTCAGGGCCAGGCCATAGACGCTGCCGGGAAACTCCAGCATCTCGTAATACTGGGCATCGGAGAGACCGTGGATGCGCACGACGCCGTCGGACAGGCTGACGATGGTGCCTTCCGTGCGGGCCTCGGTCCTAAGGTCGAATTGCTCGATCTTCTGTTTGATCAGATCGCTGATTTCGGATGGATTCAGTTGCATGTCGGTTTTCCGTTAAATTTGCAATTCGCTCGCCAGCCTATGCAGTTTGCCGCGCACGGAACCGTCGATGACCAGATCGTCGGCGCGGATCTCGATGCCGCCGATGAGGGAAGTATCCTTCACGACGGTTAGTTCCACGTCCGCGTTCAACTTGGTCTTGAGCGCCGTCGCCAGCAGCTTTTGCAGTTGCGCGTCCAGGACATAGGCGCTGCGGATGTGAACCTGGCGTACGCCCCGGTGGGCCGTCACCAGTTCGTCGAAGACCTTGGTAATCTCCGGTAGCACCGACAGCCGTTTGTTTTCGGCCAGGAGCTTGACCAGATTTCGCGCCTCAACCGGCAGGTGGTCGCCGCCCATGTCCAGCAGCATGTCCCTTGCCATGTCCCGCGGGATCTCCGGATTGGCGATCTGAGCGACCATCGCCGGATCGCCCGCCAGGGCGCCGAGTAGGCCGAGGGCTTCGGACCAGGCTTCGGTCTGCCCGGTCTCCTGGGCGCGGCCGAAGGCGGCCTCCGCGTAAGGTCGAGCTATGGTTGTGAGTTCTCCGGCCATGATCGCGTCCTAGATCTGCTTCGCGAAGGATTCCACCAGGGCCTTGTGGGCGCTGGCGTCGATTTCCTTATCCAGTATCTTGGCGGCGGCGGCCAGCGCCAGTTCGGCGACCTTGCCGCGCAGCGCTTCCCGCGCCCGGTTGGTTTCCTGCTCGATCTCCGCCTTGGCGGCCGTGATCAGGCGATCACCCTCGGCGCGTGCGTCGTCCTTGGCTTCCTCGATGATCTCGGCGGCGCGCTTCTGGGCTTGCCCGACGATATCCGAGGCCTGCTTCTTGGCCTCCACCATGAGTTCCTTGGCGCGTTGCTGGCCAAGATGTTGCTCCTGGTGACCACGTTCCGCGGCGGCCAGGCCCTCGGCGATCTTGGTCTTGCGCTCCGCCAGGGCGGCGACGATCGGCGGCCAGACGAACTTCATGCAGAACCAGACGAACACCGCGAAGGCGATCATCTGGAGGAACAGGGTCAAATTGATATTCATGCCTATGCCTCGTGATGGACGAGATATGAAGGACCGGCGTGGGGCCGGATCCCCATTTAGACGGCAAACATCAAATAGAGACCCATGGCGACCGAGATGACCGGCAGGGCGTCCGTCAGACCCATGACGATAAAGAACTGGGTACGCAGCACTGGGATCAGTTCGGGTTGACGGGCGGAGCCCTCCAGGAAGCGGCCGCCGAGGATGCCGATACCGATTGCCGCGCCGATGGCGCCCAGGCTGAGCATGAGACTGGCGGCGATGAAGACCAGGGCTTGCGAGAGTTCCATGATTTTCCCTCTTGAGGTTGGGTGGGTCTGGGTTGTGAAAGGGTAGGGTCAGTGAGCTTTCTGATGGGCCATGTCGAGATAGACGATGGTCAACACCATGAAGATGAAGGCCTGCAGCAGGATGATGAGGATATGGAAGAGGGCCCAGACGATTTGCAGGGCGCCGCCGCTGATGGTCAGGACCAGGTTATGGCCATACATGAGCGCGATCAGAATGAAGATCATCTCGCCGGCATAGAGGTTGCCAAAAAGTCGCAGGGATAGCGAGATGGGCTTGGAGAAGAGGGTGATACCCTCCAGCACCAGGTTCGCCGGGATGCCCCACTTGCCGAAGGGGTGGAGCGCCAGTTCGCCGACAAAGCCGCCGAACCCCTTGATCTTGATACTATAGTAAATGATGAGGATGAAGACCATGATGGACATGCCGAAGGTGGCGTTCGGGTCCGTGGTCGGCACTACCTTGAGGAAATGGATGCCGATGAGGCTGGCCAGCCAGGGGATCAGGTCAACCGGGAACAGGTCCATGAGATTCATCAGGAAGACCCAGACGAAGATGGTCAGGGCCAAGGGGGCTATCAGGGGGTTGACGCCGCTGAAGGAGCCGCGCACGTTTTCCTCGACGAAGTCGATGATCCACTCGGCGAAGTTCTGCATGCGGCCCGGCACGCCAGCGGTGGCATTGACGGCAACCTTCTTGAAGAACCAGAGGGCGAGGACGCCCAAGAGGATGGAGAAGAACATGGTGTCCAGGTGCACGGCCCAGAATCCCATGGCAGCCGCTTCCTCGGCGTTGCTGGCGATGGTCAGGCAACCCTTGTCCGGGAGGACACCGAAGGTGAGGTTGGTCAGATGGTGGTTGATATAGCCTTGCGCAGTAAGGACTTCAGAAGCCATCGACTGTCTCTCTTCAAGGTTTCGAACCAGCGCCCAGGTAGGGCGCGATCATCGCCGGCAGCATCTGCGCGGCGAAATAGGCGGCGAGCATGGCCGGCACGTTGAGGCCATCCACCCTCGCGAAGGCAAAGACGAAAAGCCCGATCACCAGGATCAGCTTGCCAATCTCCGCCCCTATGATCCTGCCCAGCAGGGCCTCCGGGCGTCGTGCCTCGTAGGGCCCGAACACCGAGGCCGCGAACAAGGCCGTGGCCAGGACGCTGGTCCCGCCGCCGATCAGGATGGACAAGGCGGCGGCACCCGAGAAGGCCATCGCCCCCCCGGCGAGGATCAAAGTCAAAATGACCTGGATCAGCAGCATCCGCCTTGGCAACTGGGCCTGTCGGCCTCCAGGCAAATTCACGCCCCTAACACCCTGGGTGCTGGGGAAGGCCCTGTTTCTCCGGGACCGCGCGCATTATAAAGACCGCTTAATCCAGGATCAATAATCACTTTAATCCGCCTATCATAAAAACAAATAATGAGGCCCTTGCGGGTCCTTCGCAAGCGCTAAACCCGGTTTACTTGATATGGGCCAAGATTCCGTCCAATTCGTCCAGGCTGTGGTAGGCGATGACCAGGCGGCCGCCGCCCCGGTTGCCGGGTTGGATCTGAACCTGGGCGCCAAGGCGGTCGGCGAGGTCGTCCTGGAGCCGGCGCACGTCGGGATCAATGGCTGTCTTGCGGCTGGGGCCTCGCCCCTCCTCTTCCTCCTGCTGCAACTGGCGCACCAGGCGCTCCGTCTCACGCACCGAGAGGCCGCGACTGGTGACCTGGGTGGCGGCGGCGCTCTGGCGCGGTCCCTTGAGACCGAGCAGGGCCCGGGCGTGTCCCATCTCCAACTGGCTCCGTTCCAGGGCGCGCTTGACGTCGTCGTTGAGTTCCAGCAGGCGCAGCAGATTGGTGACCGTGGCCCGGGATTTGCCAATGGCCTCGGCGACCTGGGCATGGGTCAGGCCGAATTCGCCGAGCAGGCGCTGGAGGGCGCTGGCTTCCTCCAGGGGGTTGAGGTCGGCGCGCTGGATGTTTTCGATCAGGGCAATGGCCATGGCCGCCTTTTCGTCGGCCTCCCGGATCACGACCGGGATCTCGCTCAGGCCTGCCTGTTGGCAGGCGCGCCAGCGGCGTTCGCCGGCGAGGATTTCATAGCGCCCACCCTGCAGGGTCCGCACCACGATGGGCTGGATCACGCCTTGGGCGACGATGGATTCCGCCAGCTCCCGCAGGCTGTCGGGGTCGAAGTCTCGTCGCGGCTGGTAGCGGCCGCGCTCGATCATGTCCAGGGGGAGACTGGTCAAGCGACCCCTGGACTCACCGGGGTCGTTGGCGTCAGCGGCGGCGGATTCGTTGATGCCGGCGGTTTCCATTCCGCTCAGGCCGCCGAGCAGCGCGTCCAGGCCGCGGCCGAGCCCCTTCTTCCTCATGTTCATGGCGGGTCAGTCCTCGGTTGGGGGCATGGCGGGGCCGGTCGTTCGGATTCAGGCCGCGGCGGCCTGGCGTTTCTGTTGGCGCCGGATCACCTCGCTGGCCAGGGCGAGATAGGCGACGGAGCCGCGCGAGGCCTTGTCGTAAAGCAGGGCCGGCTGGCCATGGCTGGGGGCCTCGGCCAGGCGCACGTTGCGGGGGATGATGGTGCGGTAAACCTGCTCGCTGAAGTGGGTAACCAGTTGGGTCGAGACCTGGTTGGCCAGATTGTTGCGCGGGTCATGCATGGTGCGCAGTATGCCCTCGATGGCTAGCCCGGCGTTGCGGGTCGAGCGGATCTGGGCGATGGTGTCGAGGAGGGCGGAGAGGCCCTCCAGGGCGTAATACTCGCACTGGATGGGGATCAACACCCCCTGAGCCGCCACCAGGGCATTGACCGTCAGCATGTTGAGGGACGGGGGGCAGTCGATGATGACGAATTCGTAGGCGTCGCCCAGGCTGGCGAGGACATGGGCCAGGTGGCGCTCCCGCAGGGTGGATTGCATGAGGCCCACTTCGGCGGCGGTCAGGTCGGCGTTGGCCGGGATCAGGTCAAACCCTGGCGCCGGCTCTTCCACCCGGGTCACGCAGTGCTGAAAGTCCAGGTCGCCAAGCATGAGGTCGCAGGCGGAATGGTCCAGGTCGCGCTTGTTCACGCCGCAACCCATGGTGGCATTGCCTTGGGGGTCCAGGTCCAGGAGCAGGACCTTGCGCTTCATGGAGGCCAAGGACGCGGCCAGATTGACGGCGGTGGTGGTCTTGCCCACTCCGCCCTTCTGGTTGGCGATGGCAATGGTTCTGGCCATATCGGGGTTTCAGTCCTGGCGGATCTCGATCAGGTGACGCTCGGCGTCGAGGAAGGGCACTGCCAAGCGGTGGATGGCGCGGTTAGGGGCGGTCAGGGCATCAAGCTCGGCATCGGGCCGGCGCCCCTTCATTATCAAAAAGTGGCCGGGGTTGGCGAGCAAATGGCCCGCCGCCTGCCACTGTGTCTCCAGCTCGGCAAGGGCGCGGCTCACAATGGTAGCGAATTTTTCCTCTGGCCGATACGACTCCATCCGCGCCTGGACCACCTCGACGTGGGTCAACCCCAGTTCCAACGCGGCCTGACGGACGAAGCGGACCTTTTTGCCGTTGCTGTCGAGGAGGACGAAGCGCCGCGCCCGGTCCAGGATGGCGAGGGGTATGCCCGGCAGGCCAGGGCCCGTGCCCAGGTCGAGGACGGGCGAGCCGAGGAGATAGGGGCGCACGGCCAAGCTGTCCAGGAGGTGGCGGGGAACCATCTCCAGTGGATCGCGCACGGCGGTGAGGTTGTAGGCTCGGTTCCACCGCGCCAGCAGGTCGATGAACCCGATCAGTTGGCGCCGCTGGTCATCACTCGGGTCCAGGCCGAGGGCCGTCAACCCCGCGTCGAGTCGGGCGCGAGGGGGCTCGATAGGCGCCTTCATGGCTCGCGCCGCCGGAGATGGATCAGCAGCAGGGAGATGGCGGCTGGGGTGACGCCGGGGATGCGCGCCGCTTGCCCCAGGGTAGCCGGGCGCACCCGGATGAGCTTCTCCCGCACCTCGGTCGATAGGCCCCGCACCTGGTCGAAGGCGAAATGCGGGGGCAGGGTCGTCTCCTCCTGGGCGAGCTGGCGCTCGATCTCCTGGCGCTGGCGGTCGATGTAGCCGGCGTACTTGGCCTGGATGTCGAGCTGTTCGGCGACCTGGGGGTCCGTCACGCCGGGGCCGAGGCCGGGCAGGGCGACCAGCTCCGCGTAACCGACCTTGGGCCGGGCCAGGAGGTCCAGGGCCCGGGCCTCGCGGCGTAGTTCGTCCCCCAGGACCGCCCTGGCCAGGTCGGTGTCGATGGCGGCCGGCCTCAGCCAGGTCTCCCGCAGCCGTTGACGCTCCCGCTCGATGGCCTCGCGCTTTTCCTCGAATCGTCGCCATTGTTCATCGCCCACCAGGCCCAGGCGGCGACCCGTCTCCGTCAGGCGCAGATCGGCGTTGTCCTCGCGTAGCAGCAGCCGGTATTCGGCGCGACTGGTGAACATGCGGTAGGGCTCCGCCGTGCCGCGGGTGGTGAGGTCATCGACGAGGACCCCGAGATAGGCCTGATCCCGGCGGGGCCGCCAAGGTTCCAGGCCCTGTACGCGCAAGGTGGCGTTGGCCCCGGCCAGGAGCCCCTGGGCGGCGGCCTCCTCGTAGCCGGTGGTGCCATTGATCTGGCCGGCGAGAAAGAGATTGGCCAGGTGGCGTGACTCCAGGGAGGGGTCCAGGTCCCGGGGGTCGAAAAAGTCGTACTCGATGGCGTAGCCGGGGCGGGTAATCCGCGCTCGCTCGAAGCCACGCATACTGCGGACCAGGGCCTCCTGGACGTCGTAGGGTAGGCTGGTGGAGATGCCGTTGGGATAGACCTCGCGGGTCGTCAGCCCCTCCGGTTCGATGAATATCTGGTGGCTGGCCTTGTCGGCGAAGCGGACGATCTTATCCTCGATGGAGGGGCAATAGCGCGGCCCCACGCCTTCGATCAACCCCGTATATAGGGGAGAGCGGGAGAGCCCGGCGCGGATGATGTCGTGAGTGCGGTCGTTGGTGTGGGCGATATGGCAACACACCTGGGAAGGGTGGTCCTCGGGGCGGCCGAGGAAGGAGAAGACCGGCACCGGCTCGTCCCCCGGCTGCTCCTCCAGCACCGAATAGTCGATGCTACGGCCATCGATGCGCGGCGGGGTGCCCGTCTTGAGCCGCGCCACCGCGAAGGCTAGTTCCCGCAGCCGTCGCGCCAGGGCATTCGATGGCGGATCTCCGGCACGCCCTCCCTCGTGGCTGGAAAGGCCTACATGGATGCGTCCACCGAGAAAGGTGCCGACCGTCAGCACCACGCACTGGGCGCGAAAGATCAGCCCCATGCGGGTGATGACCCCGGCGACCTGGCCGTTGTCGATCAGGAGGTCGGCAACCGCTTGCTGAAAGAGGTCCAGATTGGGGGCGTTCTCCACCGCCGAACGCACCGCCGCCTTGTAGAGCAGCCGATCCGCCTGGGCCCGCGTCGCCCTTACCGCCGGCCCCTTGCGGGCGTTGAGGATGCGGAATTGGATGCCCGCCTT
>JBFZDM010000106.1:0-4763 GCA_041307365.1 Chromatiaceae bacterium
TTGATGACGCCCTTGTGGACGGGACCCGTGACCAGGGCGTCGAATTCACCCTTGAGGCAGCCAGCGCAGGCGCGCCCGAGGCAGTCGAGGACATAGGCGGCGTTGGCCGGGTCGAGCCGGCCCGGCTGGCTGGGTTGGGCCAGGGAAAGGGGCAGGACCGGGAGGCTGCCGGCACGGTGGGCCAGGCGGGGGGCCCCGGGGTCGAAGCCGACCAGCTCGAGATCCAGGCCCTGTCGCCGCGCCCGGTCCGCCAACAGGCTGGGGTCGGCGACGGCGACCAGTTGCGCGGGGAAAGCCGCCATCGCCAGTTGGGCGCAGAGGTCCGGCCCTATGCCGGCGGGCTCCCCCGGGGTCAGGGCGAGCCTGGGCAGGTCAGGCTTGGCCAAGCCCTAGTCCTGTTCCGCGGCCTTGGCGAGGCGATCCTCGATATAGGCCTCGTCGCGCAGCTTGCGCAGCCATTGCTCCACGGCCTCGTCCGCCTTGCGCTCCTTGATTTTTTGCCGGGCCTTGAGCTGCATCAGCTCTTCCGTGGTGTCCTGGCTGCGGCGTTCGATCACCTGGACTATGTGCCAGCCGAAGCCGGTCTTGAAGGGCTGGCTGATCTGGGTGGGTGAGAGTTCGTTCATGGCAGTCTCGAAGGCGGGCACGGTATCGCCTGGGCTCAGCCAACCCAGATCCCCGCCCTTGAGGGCCGAGCCCGTGTCGTCCGAGTTGGCGCGGGCCAGGTTGGCGAAGTCGTCGCCACCCTGGAGGCGAAAACGCAGCTGCTCCAGCCGGAGGCGGGCGTCGTCATCGGAGACCACCTCGTTGGTGCGGATGAGGATGTGACGGGCCTGGGTCTGGGTGATGACCTCGGGGCTGCTGCCCTTGATGTCGGCGAGCTTTATGATGTGGAAGCCGCTAGGACTGCGCAATGGGTCGCTGACCTGCCCTTTGGCCAGGGTCTGGGCCAGGTCCCGCGCCAGGGTCGGCACCTCGCCCACGGGGAACCAACCAAGGTCACCGCCTTCCTCGGCGCGCTGCCCTTCGGATTCGGCGCGGGCGAGCTGGGCGAAGTCGCTACCGGCTCGGAGTTTGGCGACGATGGCCTGGGCCTTCTGGCGGGCCTTTTCCAGTTCCTCGCCGGTCGCCGTCTCCGGTACCGCCACCAGGATGTGGAAGAGGCGGACGTCGGTGCGCTGGATCAGGCTGTCGGCCTCCCGGGCGAGGAAGCGTTTGATCTCCGGGTCCGTCACCGTGATGTTCTTGATGACCTCCCGCGCCTGGAGCTGACTCATGACGATCTGGGCGCGGGTATCCTCGCGGAAGTCCTCGAAGCGGATGCCGCTGGCCTCGAGGGCGGTCTGCAATTCCTCCAGCGTCAAACCGTTGCGTTCGGCGATACCCATCATGGCCTGGGTCAGGGCGCCGTCCTCGACGCGGATGCCGACTCGTTGCGCCTCCTGCAATTGCAGGCGCTTCTGGATCATACGCTCCAGCACCTGTCTTTCCAGCGCGGGGCGGGGCGGGAGTTCGGCCCCTTTGTCGCGGAGTTGGGGCGAGGCAAGAATGATCTCCCGCTCCAGTTCGCTGCGGACTATGACATCGTTGTTGACCACGGCGACAATGGCATCCAGCTCCTGGCGGGGGGCCCCTTCGACCAGGAGAGGCAGGAGCAGGAGCCAGGTCCCGAGCCAGGGGAGAACCCAGCGATGACCGGGGCGGAATCCGCCCCGGGACTTATTCTGTGGTGTAGCCATAGATGCCGCGCTCCAGGAGTTGGTCGATTTTTTGGCCGAATTTGCCAAGCCCGGCCAGTTCCAGTTGGACCATGAAACTGGTCTCGCCGTCGCTGCCGGGCTGATTGTTGATGTGGTGCCCCAGCAGGCTTAGTTGCCAGCAGCAGCGGCCATAGGAGATGCCGGCAATGGCCTCGTTGATCTTGTCATTCAGAAGGGAATAGTACCAGCGCCCGACCAGTTCCACTTGGGGGGTGATCGGCCAGCGCGCCGACAGGTCCAGGTCCTGGTAACGGGTGGCCTCCGTCTCGCCCACGTCGTAACGATAGGCGAGATTGAGCAGGCGCTTTTCCGACGATTGATAACGGAGTTCAACGATGAGTTTTTCCAGCGCGTCCTCTTCCACGTCTGGGTCCGGATCCCAGCGCAGGGTCGTGCGGCCGGTGAGGTTCGTCATCAGCAGCGCCGAGACCTCGCCCACCAGGGCGGAAGCCTGCTGGCGTTCCTCTGGGACGTCCGAGAGCCACACCCTGGGGTCCTCCAGGTAGATGATCTTGCCGAGGCTGGCGCGCAGGAGCTGCTGGCCTGTCTTGCCCTGCAGGATGCGGGAACTCAGGCCGAGGGTGACTTGATTGGCGTCGCCAACCCGGTCATAGCCGGCGAAGCGGTTGGGCAGGAAGAGGGTGCCGTAACTGAAACTCAAGTCGGTGGTGTCGAAGAGGGGGATGTCCGACTGATCCTCGTAGGGGGTGTAGAGATAGAAGATGCGCGGCTCCAGGGTCTGCAGCGCGGATTGGCCCAGCCAATCCAACTGGCGCTCGAAGATGAGCTGGCCATCCAGGTTGAAGCTGGGAATGGCGTAGGCGGGGTCGCTGGGGGTATCGGCCTGGGTGTTCTGGAGGTCATAAGCCGCGCCCCAGAAGTTGAGGCGCGGGATCAGATGGCCATAGGTGCGCCGGATGGGCCAGGAGACCTGGGGTTGGATCGAGGCGCGGCCGCCGTGGACCTTACGGTCATGGTCGAAATAGTTGTACTGGGTACGCAGGCCGAGTTCGAGGCCCGCGCCAGAGCGCCAGGGGTTCAGGTCCAGCTCGAGCTGGGGCAGACGGGAATAGGGATAGTCCTCCGGTGGGATGCTGATATCGACGTTCTGAAAGTCCTGGAGGGTCAGCCGCGCCCGCCAACCCTGGCCTCGGTAGTTCAGATCGCCCCGGCGCTCGATGTTGCGCAGACTGGTCAGCTCCAGCCGGTTGCCGAAGTCCTCCAGGTATTGCTTGTCGGAGACGTCCTGAAAGCGGATGGAGGAGGACCAGCCGGCGCCATAGTTGCCCTGGTGGAGGAGGCGTAGGGCGCCGCGGACACCGCTTTCCTCGTATTCACGGTCGTTGGAAATGCCCTCGGCGTAGAAATCCAGGGTGTGTCGGGGAGAGAGGTAGCGGAATTCCCCGCCGAGGAGCAGTCCCCGCCGGCTCATGAAGGTGGGCGTCAGGGTGGCATCCATGTTGGGGGCTATGTTGAAGTAGTAGGGGGTCACCACCTTGAAGCCGGAGCGGCTGGAATTTCCAATGGAGGGGACGAGAAAGCCGCTCTTGCGCCGGTCGTCGATGGGGAAGGAGAGATAGGGCGAGTAGAGCACGGGCACGTCCATGACGCGCAGCTTGGCGTGCCGGGCGACGCCTCGCCCTTCCTGCTGATCGATATCCAGTCGCGCGGCGGACAGGTCCCAGTCCTTACTTCCTGGTGGGCAGGTGGTATAGACGATGTCCTCGTAGCTGGACTTGCCTTCCTCCAGCAGCCTCGCCGTCTGGGCCCTGCCCCGGGCGTTCAGGGGTCCGGTAAAGCGGTAACGGGGTCCTTGGATCTGGCCTTGGTTGGTCTTGAGGTTAATCTGCCCCCCGGTGCCCAGGATGCGTACTCCTGGTTGGGCCAGAAAGAGGTCACCGCTGGCCGTCAGTTCCTCCGTCTCCACCGCATAGGCCATTTCTTGCGCCCGGACCTGGCGGCTGCCTTGCACCAGGGCGATATCCCCTTCCAGCCGCAATAGCCGGTTGCTCTGGTCATATCCGAGGTCGTCCGCCTCGATGGTGACCGGATCTTGTTCCCCTGGCGGGGTTGGCAGCCGCGAGGGCCCCAACCGTGCCGGGCGCAGGCCGCAATAGTCCCAGTCGAGCCCCGCCTCCAGCGAGTCTTCCGCCAGGGGGGGCTGGGCGCTGGCGGGCCCTGCCAGGATCAGGCAGAGTAAGGCCGCTGGAATAAGGGGTCTCTTGGGCACGATGTTGGGAAGGGTTGGGGCATGGGCCGATCCAAGGGCCATCGGCTGACTGTTATTCAAGTCGTCATTCTAACGGCTTAGGGACCAGGGCGGGAATGCTTGTTTGAGCGAGGCCATTTGGCGCCAGCGTGGGCCGCATCTACAATGCCCGCCGGTAATCTAATGGGAGATGGCCATGCCGGGACGACGTGCCTTGTTGGAAGAATGGTTGAGGTCCATCCTGGGTCTCGGGGAAGTGGTCCTGGAACGGGCCTCGGGCGATGCCAGCTTCCGGCGCTACTGGCGCCTGTGCCATGGCGAGACCAGCTATATCGCCATGGATGCGCCGCCGGGACAGGAGGACACGGGCCGCTTCGTGCGTATTGCCCGCGCCTGGCGCGACCTGGGCCTGAGGACCCCGGCCATCCACCAGGAAAACCCCGAGCAGGGCTTCCTGCTGCTGGAAGACTTCGGCCATCGCCTCTATCTCGACGCCCTGGATGCCGACAGCGCCGATCGTCTCTATGGGGATGCCCTCGGCGCCCTGGCCATCATCCAGGCCTGCGCGCCCACGGATGGCTTGCCTCACTACGATGGGCCCTTCCTGCGCCGCGAGATGGGCCTTTTCAGGGAATGGCTAGTGGCAAGGCATCTGGGGCTGGCCCTTGGACCCCGGGAGGAGGCCGGGCTTGAGGAGGCGATGGCATTCCTGGTCGCCAGCGCCATGGAGCAGCCGCGGGTCTGCGTCCATCGTGACTTCCATTCGCGCAACCTCATGATCACGGCCTCGCCCT
>JBFZDM010000120.1:0-3322 GCA_041307365.1 Chromatiaceae bacterium
GTGCACATCCCAGACCACTACGTGCGGGACTTCGATCGGCTCCTGACCGGCGGCATCTGGGCGCAGGTGGACATGCGCTTCGAATACGACGAGGAGACCAAGGGGAAAAACCCCTTCTGGATCGACAAGCTCACGCCGATCCAGCTCGCCAGTTTCGATTTGGATGAGTACCGCCGGCTACGCGCGGAGTTCACCACCGACGAATGGCTCGACTTCATCCTGCGCAGCATGGGTTACGAGCCGACGGCGATGGAACGGCGGCTCAAGCTCCTGTTCCTGATCCGGTTGATTCCGCTTTGCGAGCGCAACTACAACCTGGTAGAGCTGGGTCCGCGCGGCACCGGCAAGAGCTACGCGGTGCAGGAGCTCTCGCCCTACGCCGCCCTGCTCACTGGCCCAACGACCGTGGCCAACCTGTTCGGCCACATGAACGGCAAGCAAAAGGGCATGCTGATGATCTGGGATGTGGTCGGCTTCGACGAGGTCGCCGATCTGCAGAAGATGCCCAAGGAGGTCATCACGACGCTCAAGACCTTCTGCGAGTCCGGTCAGTTCCAGCGCGGCCAGGAGGCGATGGCGGGCTACGCCAGCATCGCCCTATTCGGCAACACCCAGCAACCGATCGACGTGATGGTGCAGACGGGGCACCTCTTCGCGCCCATGCCGGATGTGATCCGCGACGACATGGCCTTCATCGACCGGCTGCACTTCTACCTGCCGGGCTGGGAGGTGCCCAAGATGCGCAACGAGCACTTCACCGACCACTACGGCTTTGTCATCGACTACCTGGCCGAGGCCCTGCGGGAGCTGCGCAAGCACAACTTCACCGAGATCATCGACCACTATTTTTCGCTGGGCTCCCACCTGAACGCCCGCGACCGCAAGGCCGTTCGCCGTACCGTGTCAGGCCTGGTAAAGATCCTGCACCCCCATGGACAGGTTTCCCGGGAGGACCTCGCCGAGCTGCTGGAACTGGCATTGGAGGGCCGTCGCCGGGTGAAGGAGCAACTCAAGAAGATGGGCTCCTTCGAGTACTATCAGACCTCCTTCAGCTACCTGGTCAACGACAGCGGCGAGGAGAAGTTCGTCGGCGTGGCCGAGCAGGGCGGCCGGGACCTTATCTCCGCCGACCCGCTGCTGCCCGGGACACTCTATGCCGCCTCCGTGAGCGGCGACGGTACCGTTGGGCTCTACCGCGTCGAGGTCTCGCTGTCCTCCGGCACCGGGAAGCTCAAGCTTGCCGGTGGGGTGAGCGGGACTATGAAGGAGTCCGTGAACCGGGCCTTCAGTTACCTGTCCGCGAACAAGACCCCCTTCGGGGTGGCGCGGGAACTCGACGCCTCGGATTTTCATGTCGAGGTCATCGACCTGCTCGGCAACAGGGTCGAGGCCGAGATCGGCGTCGCCTTCTTCGTCGCCGCCTACTCGGCGCTGCGCAAGGCGCCGCCCCAGCCCGCATTGCTGGTGCTCGGCGACCTGAGCATTCAGGGCAACATCAAGCCGGTGCGCTCCCTCACCGAGCCCTTGCAGGTCGCCATGGACAACGGCGGCAAGCGGGCTCTGATCCCGATTGAGAACAAGCGGCAATTCCTCGAGGTGAACGCGGACGTGCTGGAGCAAGTCGATCCGGTGTTCTTCGGCGACATGCGCCAGGCGGCGTTCAAGGCCCTGGGGCTGTCATGAAGGGCCCGACGCTGATCAGGGGCTGGCATGCCCCGACCGCCATGGCGGCGAGCGGTAACTCCCCACATGGGCCTGTCATTTTCCAATACAGAAACTAGAGAATATTCGCCCCAGTAATTCGTCGGAGGTGACTTCGCCGGTAATCTCTCCGAGCGCCTGCTGGGCGAGGCGAAGGTCTTCGGCGGTGAGTTCGGCGGAACCCGTCGCCTGGAGGGCGGTCCTGGCCTGACGGAGGGCGTCCTGGGCGCGGCCCAGGGCGTCAAGATGGCGGCGACGGGCGAGGAAGGCGCCTTCGGTGGTTTCCTGGTAGCCAGCGATCTGTTTCAGGTGAGCGCGCAGGGCGTCCAGGCCCGTGCCGTCGCGGGCGGAGATGGCGATCTCGGTGCCGCGCAAGGTCTGGGTGCGTCCCGGCGGTCGGCCGCTGAGGTCGATCTTGTTGCGGACCAGGGTAAGGGGAACCTGGCGGGGCAACTGGGCGGGATCAAATTCCAGGTCATCCGGAGCGCGGCTGTCATCGAACAGCCAAAGGATGGCGTCGGCCTCTTCTATCTGGTCCCGGGCACGGCGTATGCCCTCGCGCTCCACCAGGTCGTCGGAGTGGCGGAGGCCGGCGGTGTCGATGATGTGCAGGGGAAGGCCGTCGATCTGGATCTCGCGGTGGAGGAGGTCGCGGGTGGTGCCGGGGACTGCCGTGACGATGGCGGCATCGGTGCCGGAGAGGGCGTTGAGCAAGCTCGACTTGCCGACGTTTGGTGGTCCGGCGATGACGACCTGGATGCCTTCGCGAACCAGGCAGCCTTGGCGGGCCCCGCCTTGCAAGGCATCGAGGCGATCCAGCAGGTTTTCCAGGTCGGCGGCGACACTTGAGTCGGCGATGAAGTCGATCTCCTCGTCGGGAAAGTCGAGGGCGGCTTCGACGAAGGTGCGCAGGTGGATGAGTTCCTCGACCAGTGCGTGGACGCGGCGGGAGAGTTCACCGCTCAGGGTGCGGCCGGCAAGGCGGGCGGCGGTCTCGGTGCCGCTCTCGATCAGGTCGGCGATGGCCTCCGCCTGGGCCAGATCGAGCTTGCCGTTGAGGAAGGCACGCTCGCTGAATTCGCCGGGGCGGGCCAGGCGCGCCCCCAGTTCCAACAGCCTGCGCAGCAGCAGGTCCATCACCAGGGGTCCGCCGTGGCCTTGGAGTTCGAGGACGTCCTCGCCGGTAAAGGAGTAGGGGCCGGGAAAGAAGAGGGCGAGGCCCTGATCAAGGTTCTCGCCCTCTCTGTCGCGGAACCAGGAGAGGGTGGCAAGGCGTGGCGCGGGAACGCGGCCCAGGATTGCCCTGGCGATGCCGCGCGTGCCGCTTCCCGAGATCCGGACCACGCCGACACCGCCAAATCCGGGCGGCGTGGCAATGGCGGCGATGGTGTCGGCCGCCATGGGCGCAGACCCTAGCTGATCGACCTCAATGCTTGCTGGCGGCCTTCTCGATCTTGTGGGTGATGTACCCCTGCTGGGCAATGGACAGGAGGTTGTTGACCACCCAATAGAGCACCAGCCCCGACGGGAAAAAGGCGAAGAAGATGGTGAAGACGAAGGGCAGGCTCATCATGACCTTGGCCTGGATGGGGTCTGGCGGCGCTGGGTTCAACTTTTGCTG
>JBFZDM010000122.1:0-5810 GCA_041307365.1 Chromatiaceae bacterium
CCCCAGCTTGAGGACGCCCAGGGAGAACTGAATGAAACCCACCAGCAGGGCCAGCACCAGGGCCAGGCCGATGAAGTCCTCGGAAAAAGGGATGGCGAAGGGGTTGATGGCCGCCGCCGTCATCAGGGAGACGATCGCCACCGGCCCGGTGGAAAGCTGCCGTGACGAACCCCAGAGCGCCCCCCGGATGGCCGGTACCAGGGCCACGTAGAGGCCAAAATACACTGGCAGACCGGAAAGCTGGGCGTAGGCCATGGCCTTGGGCACCAGCACCAGGGCGCCGGTGATGCCCGCTATCACATCTCCGCGCAGGATGCCGCCGCTAACGGGCAACCAGGCAATGAAGGGGAAGAGCCTTAACAGCCACTTGCTGGTCATGATTCTATGCCCCGCGAAAAGGCGCGCCGGGAGGATGTGGATGGCCAAGTGGCCGTGGAGGCCCTCTCGTTGCAGGCTGCCATGAGAGGGTTGCACAAGGCACGAAAGTCTAGCAGAAGGACTAAGGGCTGCTGATCAGTATTTTTTTGGTAAAGAAGAAAATTCTAATAAGCTCATTTGCCCCTGTCGGGATCGAGGGCGTTTGGAGCCCAAACCAAGGCGCGGGGAGACGAGGTGGCCGAAGACGGAGCTAGTCTGGGCTGGTGAATTCTGGCTGGCGAGATTCGATTTCTCTTTGCGGCGCCCTGACGGTCGCCTGGGCCGCCGGGCAGGGAAATTATCAGGGCCGACTATTTCGCGGCGGCCAAGGCCTGGAAGGGATCGTCCTTGGCATCCACGCCCAAGCGTCCATAGATGGTGCCGATGGCCAGGCCCTCCGTCGCGAAGATGTTGTCCGCGCCAATGAAATCAAAGAGGCCGGTACGGCGCATGACGTCGAGGACCTGCTTCTTGAGCCCGGAAAAGACGATCTGAGTGCCGCGGTCCCGCAGGCGCGCCACCAGGTGATGCACCACTTCCTCGCCCGAGGCGTCGAGCTGGTTGATGCCGTCACCTACTACCAGCAGCCATTTGGCATCCGGCTTGGTGGCCACCGCCTCCAGGATGTTGTCCTCGAAATAGGCCACGTTGGCGAAATAGAGGGATCCGTCGAAGCGGATGGCGGTGATGTGGGGACTGGTCGGCAGGTCGGGATGGACCTTGATATCACGTAGGGTGCCATCCCGGCAGCGGCCCAGGGTGGCGACGCGGGGCTTCATGGTGCGGTAGAGGTAGAGCAGGATGGCCAGCCCGGCGCCAGCCAGGATCCCCTTGTCCAGGTGCGGGGCAAAGGCCAGGGTGGCGATGAAGGTGACCATGGCGGCGACGCCATCGTGGCGGCTGGCCTGCCAGGCGTGCTTGACCGCGCCGAGGTTCACCAGGCCGATAACCGCCATAATGATGATGGCCGCCAGCACCGCCTGGGGCAGATGGTAGAGCAAGGGGGTCAGGAAGAGCAGGGTGAGCAGCACGAAGACCGCGGTGAACACGGACGAGAGGCCGCCGCGGGCGCCGGCGTCAAAGTTCACCGCCGAGCGCGAGAAGGAGCCGGAGACGGGAAAGGACTGACTGAAGCCACCCAGGATATTGGCCAGGCCCTGGCCGATGAGTTCCTGGTTTGGGTCCACCTTCTGTTTCGCCCGGGTAGCCAGGGCCTTGGCGATGGAGATGGCCTCCATGAAGCCGACCAGGGAGATGACGATGGCCGCCGTCAGCAGGCCACCGATGGCATCCAGGCTCAGGCTGGGCAATGTCAGGGCCGGCAGGCCCTCGGGAATGCGGCCAACCACCTCACCGCCACCCACCAGCTTGATGCCATCCGCCGTGAGGCCGCGGACATGGTAGCGCACGCCATCGGTCTGGACCCCCGCCGGCACCTGGTCGATACCATAGATGCCCTGGGTGCCGCCCGCCGCGTCGATGGCTCGCGCCACCGGGAGATATCGCAGTTCCTTCCTCAGCGCCGCCGTCAGGCTCTCGGCCTCGGTCGCGGCGATTCTGGCCAGATCCAACTCATAATCGAGACGGGCCGCATCCTCGCCCTGCGATGCCTCTTGGCGCGCTGTCTTGAGGGTCGCCATCAGATCGGATTTGGCCTCAGCCAGCCGGGTCTCCTCCCTCTGGGCCTGGACGAGATCGGCCACCCGCCCAGCCAAGACCGGGTCCGCGATCTCATGCGCCCCGGCTTCGAGGTTTTTCTCGAAGCCGATGGCCCAGGACAGGGTGGTGGTCAGGGCCACAGCAATGAGGACACCCGGCCATTTGGGTCTGAACTTCTTTATCCCCCACATGAGTCCCAGCGCCAGGGCGCCCATGGCCAGGGTCAGCCAGTGGGTGTCGCCGATCTGGGCGAAGACGCCAGCGATATCATGCAGGAAGCTCTCGGAGCGCCCCATGGGGACACCGAACAACTTGGAGACTTGCGACAGGCCTATGATGAGGGCCGCCGCGTTGGTGAAGCCGACGATCACCGGATGCGACAGGAAATTGACCACCACCCCTAACTTAAAGAGGCCCAGGATCAACTGGGTCACCCCGACCATCAGAGCAAGCAAGATAGCCAAGGCGACGAATTGGGGCGAGCCCGGGGGCGCCAAGGGCGTCAGGGCCGAGGCCGTCAGCAGGGACACCACGGCCACGGGGCCGGTGCTGAGAAAGGGGCTGGACCCGAACAGGGATGCGATCGCCACCGGCAGGAAGGCGGCGTAGAGACCGAAATAAGGTGGCAGCCCGGCAAGCTGGGCATAGGCCATGGATTGGGGAATCAGGACCAGGGCCACCGTGATGCCGGCCAAGAAATCGGCCTTCGTCTTGTCGCCCTGGAGGGGGAACCATCCCAGGAAAGGAAGAAAGCGTGTCAACTTGCTCATGGGATACTTGCTTGCTGCCGTTGGGTTAAGGCCGGCGGTGGGGTCAAAAATCAGGCCGCCAGTCAATCCCAACAACTAAAGCAAAAAAGATGCCATCCCAACTGTCATCCAATCCCTTGAATTCCCGCCAGCCGGCCCCTCCATTCCCCCTGATCGCGCTTTAGCCTATTGCATCTAGCAATAAACCGGTCCGCGAGCCCCTTCGTGAACTTGGCAGAGGAACCGGAAACACTGGCTGAAACTTCCGGCCAATTAGCGTCAATAACCTGTTCTGTAAATAAATATAATAAAAATCTTCTCGTTCCTGATTATCCTTTCAATCCTATTTTGAAAAAGCTCCCGCCCTGGCCGTTGAAGTTGCGATTTTCAACACATGACCAGGCGGGCGGTTTAAAATGAGCCCATGCGTTCCCTGCAAGGCAAGATCATCCTCGTTTATCTGGCCTTGGCCGCCCTGGCGGTCGGCCTGTCCCTGCTCGCCTTGCTGGAACTGAACCGCATGGCTACCAAGGTGCATGCCACCGGCCAGGTGGCCGAGTTCTTCGATACCACCCTGGAGGTACGGCGCTTCGAGAAGAACCATTTTCTCTACGCCCAGCCGGAGGATCTGGCGGAGAACCGCCGCTATACGGCCCGGGCCTTGGAGTTGCTCGAACGGGATCCCGCCACCTTCGCCGATCTTGTTGGCGAACCGGCGGTGGCGGTCCTGGCAGGGGACTTGCAACGCTACACCGAGCGCATGGCGGCCCTGGCGGCCAGGCCCGAGGACGAGGGCTTGGCTGCCGAGGTTCGCGCCCTGGGCAAGGCCATCGTCACCGCTGGCGAGGGACTGGCTCAACTCAAGCGCCAGAGTCTGCGCGAGGCCCTGGAAGCCCACCAGCGCAACCTGCTCGTCTCGATCGCGGTCGTCGTCGCTGTGCTGGCCTTGGCCGGCTTCCTGCTCGCGCGCTGGGTCACCCGGCCGCTTCAGGTCATGGAGGCGCGCATGGAAGCGGTGGCGCGGGGGAGTCTGACTCGGCTGGAGCCCGATGTGCGCGAGCGGGAGTTGGCTTCCCTTGGCCGTGCCTTCAATCATGTTCTGGATGAACTGGATCGCCGGCAGCGCACCCTGGTCCGCTCCGAGAAGCTGGCATCCCTGGGCACCCTGCTGTCGGGGGTTGCCCATGAGTTGAATAACCCCCTCTCCAACATCTCCACCTCGGCCCAGATTCTCACCGCCGAGCCAGAGGCCGAGGCTGGCTTCCAGCGCGAACTCCTGGACGATATCGACCGCGAGTCCCAGCGCGCGGCGCGCATCGTCCGCTCCCTTCTCGACTACACACGTGATCGCGGCTTCCGTCGCCGGCAGGTCAACCTGGCGGATCTGGTGGACGAGACCTTGCGGTTCCTCAAGACGCGGCGTGGCCCCGACGTCGCGGCGCGCATCGAAATCCCGGCGGAAATCAAGGTCGCCGCCGACCGGCCGCGCCTACAGCAGGCCATGGTCAACCTCATCGGCAACGCCCTGGATGCCATGGGCGAGAGGGGCGAGCTAAGCATCCTCGCCCGTCGTGGCCAGGCCCGCCGGGCCGGTCTAGGCGGAGGCGATGGCTTCCCCCCCGGCACCCCCGTCGTCGATATCCTCATCGCCGACACGGGTCCCGGTATCCCGGAGGAGGTACTGCCGCGCATCTTCGACCCCTTCTACACCACCAAGCCCGTTGGCCAGGGTAGCGGCCTGGGTCTTTTCATCGTCCACCAGGTCATGGAGGAACACGGCGGCTGGATTGGCGCCGAGAACCTGGCCACCGGTGGCGCTCGTTTCCACATCCGCCTGCCGGAGGGGTCCCCCGGCGCCAACGAAAACGCCAATGAGGGCAAGCCATGACCGCGCGCATCCTGGTCGTCGATGATGAAAAGATCGCCCTGCGCAATCTCGACCATGTCCTGACCCGCGAGGGTCATGATGTCACCACCACCCAGAGCGGGAGTCAGGCCCTGAACCTGCTGGATGCCCAGCCCTTCGACCTGGTGCTGACCGACCTGAAGATGGAGCGAGTGGACGGTCTCCAGGTGCTCCGCCGTTGCAAGGCCAGGTACCCGGATGTAGAGGTCATCGTCATCACCGGGTTCGCCACCCTGGAGACGGCCGTGGAGGCCATGAAGGAGGGCGCCTTTCACTATGTCGCCAAGCCCTTCCGGTTGGAGGAGGTGAAAAGGACCGTCGCCGAGGCCCTGGAAAAGCGGCGCCTCAAGCGGGAGAACCAGGCCCTGCGCGATCAGCTTGCCGCCATCCAGGGGCGGACTCGCCTGGTGACGCGGGACGGCGCCATGCACAAACTGCTCCACATGGCCCGCCAGATCGCCCCCTCTGGCTGCAATGTCCTGCTCACCGGCGACTCCGGCACCGGCAAGGAACTCTTCGCCCGCTATCTCCACGAACATGGCGCCCGCCCGGAGGGCCCCTTCCTGGCCATCAATTGCGGCGCCTTCAACGAGGAACTTCTCGCCAACGAACTTTTTGGCCACGACAAGGGCGCCTTTACCGGCGCCGTCGGCAAGCAAGGCCTGATCGCGGCGGCCGATGGCGGCACCCTCTTCCTTGACGAGGTCACCGAGATGTCCTCCACCATGCAGGTCAAGCTGTTGCGCGTCATCCAGGAGCGCGAGGTCCTGCCACTCGGCTCGACCCGGCCTATCAAGGTGGATGTACGCTTCATCGCCGCCAGCAACCGCGACATACGCGCCTGGGTCGCTGACGGGCGCTTTCGCCAGGACCTCTGGTTCCGCCTCAACGTCGTCAATCTCCACCTCCCGCCATTGGCCGAGCGGCGCGAGGACATACCCCTGCTTGCCCAGCATTTCCTTGCCCGCTCCGCGCCCCTCATGGGCAAGGATATCCAGGACTTCTCCGAAGAGGCGATGGCCCTGCTCAAGGCCCACGACTGGCCCGGCAATGTGCGCGAACTGGAGAACGTCGTCGAG
>JBFZDM010000136.1:0-2543 GCA_041307365.1 Chromatiaceae bacterium
AAATGTTTGTCAAGAAGTACAGCCCAACCCTCTTCCGCTCCCTGGGCATCTTCCTGCCCCTTATCACTACCAACTGCGCCATCCTCGGCCTGGCCCTTTTTCAGACCGCCAAGGAGTACAATTTCCTGCAGAGTCTGGCCTATAGCCTGGGCGCCGGGGCCGGATTCATTCTGGCCCTCATGCTCATGGCCGGACTGCGCGAGAAGCTGGAACTGGCGCGGGTACCGACGGTGAGTCAGGGCGCGGCCATGAGCCTCATGCTCGCCGGCCTCCTGTCACTGGCCTTCATGGGCTTTGCCGGCCTCGGGGGTTCCCATGGTTAAAATACTGATCGCCAGCGCCGTCATCTTCGTGGTGCTGGCCGGCTGGGTCTGGGTCCAGCAGCGCTACGACACCTTCGCCCGCCGGCACCCCAGACTAGGCCCCTTCCGCCCCGAGGATGGGGGTTGCGGCGGTGGCTGCGCCTGCAAGGGCGGCCAGTGCGGCACCCGCCAGTGCTGAAGGGCCATAACCCTTGATCAGGCTAGCAATACCGAAGCGGCACACCCCGAGTCGATGCCCAGGTTTTACCCTTGGCCAAGGGCAAACGCGGACTTGAACGAAAATTCTTTTGAACCCATCCCGGAACCAGCACCATGAGCGAACTCGACCCCATTGGCCCCACGGTCACGGCCCAGATCACCGACTCCAGACGCATCACGCCCGAGAAGGCAGTGGAGGTGCGCCATTTGAGCTTGCGGGTAACGGATCCGGACTTCCAGTTCATCGAAGGCCAGAGCATCGGCGTGGTCGTCCCGGGCCCCCACCCCTTTGGCAACCCCTATCATCTCCGCCGTTACTCCATCGCCAATGCCCGGCCTCGGCCCCAGGATGAAGGCGTCGATCTGGAGATCCTGGTGCGCCGCTGCTTCTACATCGACGAAATCAGCGGGGAACGCTTTCCCGGCATCGCCTCCAACTATCTCTGCGACGCCAAGCCCGGCGACCAGATCACCCTCAGCGGCCCCTACCGCAGCCCCTTCCAGATGCCCCAGGACAAGGGCGCCAGCCTGCTCATGATCGGCACCGGCACCGGCATTGCCCCCTTCCGCGCCTTCAGCCAACTCATCTACGAGCGCCGCGGCGGCTGGGACGGCCAGGTTCGCCTCTTCTATGGCGGCCGCACCGGCCTGGACCTGGTCTATGCCAACGACGAGAAGACCGATCTCGCCAATTATTACGACCAGGCCAGCTTCAAGGCCTTCAAGTCCCTCGCCCACAACTCCATGACTTCCTCCTCCCAGGCCCTCTTGCAGGGCCTGGAAGAGAATACCGAGGAGGTCTGGTCCCTCATCAACGATCCCAAGACCCATGTCTTCCTCGCCGGCCTCGGCAAGATCGCCCAGGTCTTCGATAAGGTCATGGGCGAGCGCGCCGGTTCCCCCGAGACCTGGCAAGCCATCAAGCAGCACCTGGTCAAAGAGAAACGCTGGTCGGAGCTGATTTACTGAAGGTATAGCGGCTGTAAGCCAGCACCATGACGAAGAAGGACAGCCGCCGGCGGGTCTCGCCGACGGCAATGGTGCCGCACTCCCCTGTCCACCTGCACCATCTCGCCAGGAGCGAAGGCGGCACGGCAGGCGCGGCCGCGGGGGGGGACCGGTACGGCCGTGACCGGGGCGCCGGTCTGCTGACGGCTATAGCCAGGGTGGGCGCGACGCCAGCTTTGCACCCGCGCTACCGCTTGTGGCCCACGGTGGTAGTCGCGATTCTCCGGCTTGGCTAACCATCTGCTTTGACAGGCGCATTTGCTGGCCAAGCGGCAGGCCGATGCCGGGCAATAGCGCTGATGATGGGCCTTGCGTACGTCCGGAGTAAAAGGCTGGCCGCAATGCGCACAGATCCTCTGTCGGTTCTCCCCCTTGTCTTCGCCCTCGCCAGATCAACTCGCTGGCGAGGACAAGAGGAGGTAGAAGCACCAGTTTCAGATCGTCAAATTTCTGCCAGTTTCAAATTGGCGGCGACAATCGGGTAAATCACGCTCATCAGTTCGACTACTGCCCGCCGGGTTCGATCCCTTCGCGGACTTGATTCGCCACAAATCCGAACTAAACAGTACTTATATAGTCCTACATCATGAAATGGCTTAACTCAACAGCTTATAAACTCAAGGAGCCCTCATGTTGCGCATCGCCAAACTCACCGATTACGCCACCCTGTTGATGGTGCGGCTGGCGGGCGAACCGGCGCGCTATTTCAGCGCGGCCCAACTGGCCGACGAGCTGGTGTTGCCCCTGCCCACCGTGTCCAAGCTGCTGAAACGGCTACTGCGTGCCGAGCTCCTCACCAGCATTCGCGGCGCGGGGGGCGGCTACAGCCTGGCCCATGCGCCGCACGCAGTGTCGGTGGCGGATGTGGTGAGCGCGATCGAGGGCCCGGTGGCGCTGACGGAATGCGCGCTCGGCAAGGGCGGTTGTTCGCTGGAGAAAAATTGCGCGACGCGCACCAACTGGCAACTCATCAACCGCGCGGTGCGGATGGCGTTGGAAGCGGTCAGCCTGGCC
>JBFZDM010000140.1:0-7892 GCA_041307365.1 Chromatiaceae bacterium
ACAAGGTTCTCGCCATCGTTTTCCATGCTCCATTCATTCCACGCCAGCAGCCAGGGGGCCAGATTGGCGCGGGCGTATGTTGAAAAATGGGGTGCCTGCTCGGGACTGGGCTGACCCTGATGCGCGAGCCCAGCCCCTGACCGACCCAAGACGGGGTTGGCGGCTTCAACCGGGGTGCCAGTGCAGTGGCCGCCCGGAGAAGAGGTTATCCAGATTATTAGCGAGCACGACCATCACCATGACCAGCCACAGCCCCCACAGCAGCGCCAGAGAGACAATAGCAGGGCCCCGGAAGGAACAGCGAAGGTTCACGCAGCGGACAACCGCTGCGGTTAGCGCGAACAAAAAACCAAGTTCGAGAAAAAACAAGGGGTAGAAGACCCCCCCCACCAGATCCCTCAACCAAATGGGCCAGCCGCCCACATTCCTCCAGAACAGGGGCTGGTCCCTCAGCCAAGAAAAAACACCAAGGATGGAAAGCAAGACCAGATTGACGAAAGCGGTGGCAACCAAGGGACTGGGATTATGGCTGATCCGGCCTCGCGGTAACGGCTTCTTCAAAGAAAAACGAGCCCCGGTTCAACAATAAATTGTTGACATTCTAACCTTTGGTTCCAGAATGAAACAATTCCAAGGTCAGCCCCTTACGCAAAGCCAGACAAGCCCTAACCCTCCTAACAACGCCGTGAAAGTCCTCGTTATCGATGACGCCGCTGATTTCCGTCTCTACGTCCGCCTCCTGCTCCAGCGCTGGGGATACCAGGCAGAGGAGGCGTCGGATGGCTTCGAGGGGCTTGCCCGCCTCCAGGAGGACGACATCCGGCTGGTGGTGTGCGACTGGATGATGCCAAAAATGTCGGGCCCCGACCTCTGCCGCGCCGTGCGGGCCTCGGATCTGGGGCATTATGTTTACATCCTCCTGCTCACGGGGCGCTCCGACAGCTCGGACCTGGTGGAAGGGCTCGATGCCGGCGCCGACGACTTCGTCACCAAGCCCTTTGAGGCCCAGGTCCTGCGGGCGCGCCTGAGGGTGGCCGAGCGTATCCTGGCCCTGGAGCAGCGACTCGCGGAGCAAAATCGCGACCTCCAGCAATCCCGCAACCAACTCGCCCTCGCCTACGATAAGATTCAGGCGGATCTGGCCATCGCCGCGCGTATCCAGCGCCAGCTCCTGCCAACCACCGACCGGGCCGCCTTTCCCTTTCGGGCTCAGTGGCTGTTTCTACCGGCCGCTCAGATTTCGGGGGACAGCTTCAACTTCTTCGAGCTGAGCAGGGACCTGATAGGCTTCTACCACCTCGATGTCTCAGGGCACGGGGTCCCGGCGGCGCTGCTCTCGGTGAGCCTGAGCCGCTCCCTGGTTCCGGGCGGTGGTCCGGGTATGGCCCCAGACACGGACTTCCTCGACCCTGGCCGCTTTCTCGCAGAACTCAACCGGCAACTCACCAGCCGGGAGGGCGAACTTGAGAACTTCGCCACCATCGCCTACGGCACCCTCGAAAAGCACACCGGCAAGGTACGGCTGGCCCTGGCGGGCCACCCCTATCCCATCTTAGTTCGCCAGGGTGGCGAGATCGAATATCTCAGACAGAGCGGGCTGCCCGTCGGCATGTTTCCCCAGGTCGATTATGAACCTCAGGAAGTGTGCCTCGCCCCCGGCGAGAGATTGGTCCTCTATTCCGATGGCGTCACCGAGTGCCGCAATCCCAGCGGAGAGACCTTCGGCGAGGACCAGTTGCAAGCCGCCCTTGGTTTAGCCATTCAGGCGGAGCTGCCATGGACCAGGGTCCTTGATCACCGGCTGCGGGAATGGCGGGGACCCTTCGACTTCGAGGATGACATCTCGTTACTCGTGCTCGAACGGCCCCTCGCTGCGCGGGAAGAAAGCCGTCTGGGGGAGGATTTCGCGGTGAACGAGGACAGGCCATGAGCCCCCTCTGGCGGCAAAGCCTAGGTACCACACCCAGGGAGCCCCACCCATCCGCTGATGGCGGAGGCCCAATGGCCAGCAATCAAACCCATCTTCAGATACACAGCGATCCCACCGAGATGGCAAAACTCCAGGCGATGCTGCTTGGCTGGTGCGGCGAAGCCGGTCTGGATGAACTGGCCGCCTTCAAGCTGACCTGCGCCGTGGTCGAGGCCTTGAACAACTGCATCGAGCATGCCTATGGCGGAGAGCCGGGGAATCCCATCGACCTCCTCTGGACACGGAGCCCGGATGCTGTTGCCATCGAAATACGCGATCAGGGCCGTCCCATGCCTGTCCCGCCACTGGCACCTTCCCCCTTGCCCGCCTCGGACGCGGAGTCTGGCCGGGGATGGCATATCATTCGAGAATGGACGGACACGGTGAGCTATGCGCGGGAAAACGGGGGAAACGTGCTGATACTCACCCGTCGCCTGACTTGATCTATCCCAGCGGATGGCTCCAGGGCCTGGCGCCCGATGCCACCCCAGGCCCGTGTCGGGCCGCCCTTAACCCAGCAGAGGAATTACCGGAGGAACGACAAAGTGAACCTGGAACATCGAACCCAAGATGGCGTCGATATCGTCAAGTTGCCCGAGCGCCTGATGATGGCCGATGCCGCCGATGCACGATCCTCCCTTAAGGACATCATCAACCAGGGCCGTGGCAAGCTGATCCTCGACCTGACGAACACCGCCTTCATGGATTCGAGCGGCCTCGCGGTATTGGTCAGTGGTCTCCAGGCGGCGCGCAAACGCGACGGTGATATTTATCTCGTCGGCATGAGCAATACGGTGCGCGCCCTCTTCGAACTCACCCGGCTGCACACGGTGTTCCAAATCTATGACAACGAGCCAGGCGCCCTGCGCGCCTTTGGCTGAGAAGGCTGGCGCCCCCCGATCCCATCGAGCTAAGAGGCGACGAACATCATGAGTAAGAATAAAGCCCCAAGGATTTCCATGGTCGTCTTCATCGACGCCCTTGGCTGGGAAGTGCTCAAGGGGCGCAAATTCCTGGAGGCGCGACTGCCCGTGCGGCGTAAGCTCCGCTCTGTATTCGGCTTCTCCTCCGCCTGTATCCCCTCGATCCTCACGGGCCTGATGCCTCGCGAGCACCGCCACTGGTCCTTTTTCTATTATTCGCCCAAGACCTCGCCCTTTCGTCCCCTGCGGATGCTTGGGTTCCTGCCCGGGAGCCTGGTGGACCGCGGACGGGTCCGCAACCTGATCAGCAAATTGGTCAAGCGGCTCTATGGCTACACCGGCTACTTCCAGCTCTACAACATCCCCTTCGCCCAGATCGACAAGTTCGATTATTGCGAGAAGAAGGACCTCTTCGTCCCTGGCGGCATGAACCAGGGCCAGAACATCTTCGATCATCTCAGCCAGGCTGGCGTGCCCTACCACGTCTCCAACTGGCGGGATTCGGAGGAGAGCAACCTGGATGCCCTCAAGGACGACCTGCGCCAGGGTGAGATTCGCTTCGCCCTCCTCTACATGGCCGCCATGGACGCCCTCCTCCATGAGGTTGGCAAGGAAAGCCCGCTGGTGGATGAAAAGCTAGCCTGGTACGAGACCCAACTGGAGGAGGTGCTGCGTATCGCCGCCGAACACTATGATCAGGTGCGCCTCTTCATCTGCTCCGATCACGGCATGGCGACCATTCACACCCAGGTGGACCTGATGAGCAAGGTGGAAGGCCTCGGCCTGAACTTCGGCCGGGACTACACGGCGACCTACGACTCCACCATGGGGCGCTTCTGGTTTCACACCGAGGCCGCTCGCGCCCGCATCGTCCAACTGCTGGATCAGGTACCACAAGGTCGCATCCTGACAAAGGAGGAACTCAAGAGCCTGGGCTGCGACTTCGAGGGCAACCAGTACGGGGAGCTGATCTTCCTGATGAATCCCGGCGTCCTCATCGTGCCCAGCCACATGGGGCTCAAGCCCATCACCGGCATGCACGGCTACCACCCGGACGATTCCGACTCGGACGCCTCCCTGCTCTCCAATGTCGAGCCCCCCACGGATCCAAGGGTCATCACCGACGTCTTTCACCTGATGCGCGCCGAAGCCGGCGTCTAGGCACAGGACCGCTTCCAAGCCCCCGATCATGCGCTGGGTGCTCAACATCGCCAGCAACTACCTGCGGGTCATCGTGGGTATCGCGGTGATGTTCCTGCTCATCCCCTTCATCGTTTCGCGCTTGGGCATGGACCTGTTTGGGCTTTGGTCCCTGATCTTCGCCGTAGTCGGGCTGTTCGGCCTGCTGGACCTCGGCTTCGCCACCGCGGCCATGAAGTACGTCGCCGAGCTGACCGCAAGCGGTGACCACAGTGCTCGCAATCAGGTCCTGTCCACCCTGCTGGTGGTCTATGGGGTTCTGGGCCTGATCTGCATCCTCTTGGTGGCCATCCTGGCGGGCCCCGCCTCGGGCTGGTTTGACCTGAACCCTGATCAGGCCAAGCCTTTCACCCTCGCTCTGTGGCTGCTGGGGAGCGTGGTGGCCATCAACTTCCCGGCCAGTCTGATCAAGGCGATCCTCATCGGCAGCGGGCGGATGCACCTGGTGAACGCCATTGAACTCATCACCACTCTGCTCAACGCCGCCCTGATCGTAATCCTGCTGGAGGCGGGCCTGGGCCTGATGGGCATGGCCATCGCCACCGCCGCGACCATGCTCCTGGGGCCCCTGGCGATGCTCCCCCTGGCCATCCGCCTGACCCCGGGACTCTCGGTCTCGCCGAGGCTCTTCACTCGCTCCCGGGTCCGCGAGTTGCTCGGCTTCTCCACGTACTTCTTCATCGCCAACGTGGCGGTCCTCGTCATCCTGCGCCTGGACCCGGTGGTCATCAAGACCTACCTGCCACTCACCGCGGTGGCCATCTACGCCGTGGGGGCCAAGATCGCCGAGTACAGCTACCTGCTCAACAAGCAGTTCTCCAACGCCCTGATGCCGTTGGTGTCCCAGTCCAAGGGGGCAGGCGATGCGGCCACGGTGCGCCGGGTCCTGGTGGATGGGACCCGCTTCCTGTTGGCCATCGCCGTCCCCTTCATCGCCCTGCTGCTGTTTTACTCCGAACCCTTCGTCCTCCTCTGGATGGGGGAGGCGTTCGCCGAATCCGTGCCAGTGCTGCGCATCCTGCTGTTGGCGATGCTCTTCGCCAGCGTTCAGCTCAATGCCGCCAATGTCCTGGGTATGACCGGCAATCACCGCTTTGTCGCCTTCGCCATGGGTGGCTCGGCCCTGCTCAACCTGGCCTTGTCCATCGTCCTGATCCAATTCCTCGGCCTCATAGGCGTGGCCATCGGAACCCTGATCGCCACCCTCCTGATGGAACTCGCCCTGGTGGTTCCCCGGGCCTGCCGTGACCAAGGGCTGACCCTGAGCGGATTTCTGGGCCAGGCGATCTGGCCGGTCATCCCGGCCCTGGCCCCGGCCCTAGGGACCGCCTGGCTACTGGCCCAATGGCAGCCCATCACCGGTTTCGCCTGGCTCTTCCTGGAGGGGGCGGTCAGTGCCCTGGTCTATTTCGCGGCCTTCTACTGGAGCGGCCTGGCGGCCGCCGAGCGGGATCTGATCACTGGCAAGCTGCGCCGCATGCTGGGTCGGGGCAGACCCAAGGCGCCCCCCCCATCCCAACCTGAGCCCACGGCCGACAAGGAGCCCCCATGCCAGGACCGCTGAGTCTCGTCCGCAAGACCCTCGAAGGCTTGCGCCTGGGGTGGTATCGGACCCGCCTCGGCGCCCTCGGGGCCGGCTGTCGCATCGCCCCCGGGGTGAGCCTCCAATACCCGGGGCGCATCCGCCTCGGCGACGGCGTGGGCATAGGGCGTAACGCTACCCTGCGGGCCAATACCGACGCCAACCCGGGCATCGCCCTCGGCAAGGGGGTGGCCATCAACGACGCCGTGGTCATCAACGCCAACCGCGGCTGCGTCACCCTGGGGGAGCGCTCCTGGCTCGGGCCCTTTTGTCTGGTTTACGGCAATGGTGGCGTGACCATCGGCAGCAACGTCCTCATCGCCGGCCACACCAGCATCAACACCGTCTCCCACGCCGCCGAGCGCTGCGACATCCCCATCAACGACCAGCCGATCCTGACCGGACCTGTAGTGATCGAGGACGACGTCTGGATCGGCCTCAACGCCGTCATCCTGCAAGGGGTGACCCTGGGGCACGGCTCCATCGTCGGCGCCGGCGCCGTGGTGACCCGTTCCATCCCCCCCTGGTCCATCGCCCTGGGGGTCCCGGCCCGGGTGGTGGGCCGGCGTCAGGGGGCGCCGGAGGCTCCCGCATCGGCCCCCAGGGGGGCGAGATGAAGATCATCCAGGTCCCCAGGCGCTTTGTGGCCTCCGAATGGGGCGGCACCGAGACCACCATCCTCCAGACCAGCCGCGCCCTGCAGCGGGCCGGCCACGAGGCGGCCATCTTCACTAGCCTGGCTCTGTCAGACCAGCGCCGCGAGACCATCCAGGGGGTGCCGGTGCGTCGTTTCCCCTACACTTATCCCTTCCTCGGCCTGAGCGCCCAGGACAAAAGGGACATGGACAAGAAGGGCGGCAACCTGCTCTCGCTATCCTTACTGCTCGGCCTGCTGCGCGAGCCCGGGGTGGATGTGCTTCACGCCCACACCGGCAAGCGCGTTGGCGGCGTGGTCCGTACCGCCGCCCGGCTGCGCGGCATTCCCTATGTGGTCACCCTGCACGGGGGCTTTTTCGAAGTCCCCAAGGGGGAAATGGACCAGATGCTGGCCCCCATCCAGAACCGCCCCGAGTGGGGCCGCGTCTTCGGCGCCTTCCTCGGCGCGCGCAGGGTACTGGAGGATGCCGCCACCGTGGTCTGCGTGGGCGGCGATGAATACGTGGCGGCTCAGGCCAAGCTCCCCGGCCAGCGGGTAGAACTGATCCCCAACGGCGTGGACTGCGAGGCCTTCGCCCAGGGCGACGCCGCCGGCTTCCGCGCCGCCCATGGCCTTGCCACGGATCGGCGCATCATCCTGTGCGTCAGCCGTATCGACTACCAGAAGAACCAGATCGGCCTGGTCGATGCCCTGGCCCAGGTGGCTACCCAAGTCCCGACGGTGCATCTGGTCCTGCTCGGCCCCGTCACCGTGGCGGGCTACCACGAGCGATTGCTCAACCGGGTCAGGGAACTGGGTCTCACCGACCGGGTCACCCTGATCCCTGGCCTGCGCCCGGACGATCCTATGCTTCCGGCGGCCTACCATGCCGCCGAGGTCTTCTGCCTGCCGTCCTTGCACGAACCCTTCGGCATTGTCATCCTGGAGGCCTGGGCCGCGGGCCGCCCGGTGGTCGCCTCCCGGGTCGGCGGCATCCCGTCCTTCACCCAGGACGGCGAGGACGTCATCCAGGCTCAGCCCGGCGACACGGCGGACCTGGCCGCCCGCCTAATCCAGGTTATGGGCGACCCGCGGCTCGCCGGGCGCCTCGCCGCGGCAGGCCAGGCCAAGGCCCGGCGTGACTACGCCTGGTCCGCCATCGCCGCGCGCCTGGTCGATATTTATCGCGAATTGCCGCGCGCCAGGCGGAGCCGGCGGATTTGATTGCGGTCGGGGCAGGCGTTATCCGATGACCGCCGAGAGACAAGACCGACTCTATAAGGAAGCTCGCATCCACACCGGACGCCGTGCCAGGATCGGATTAGTTCAAAAAGGCATTTCTCCGTCATGCGCGTGGAGCGCCGCGCCAAGGTTGAGATCAGTACGGCGCGCACGACGGATAAATTGTTAATCGCGAAGCTTAGCGCTCATGCCGCGCTACCAAGAGGGGAAATCCAATCAACAACCCAGAAATTGTTCTAAAAAAATGGTTGCAAGCCGTCAACAGGGGGGAAATTGAGAGCCTGCTTTCGTTATACAATGAAAGCGCGATTTTGATACCAACATTCTCAAACAGATTAC
>JBFZDM010000184.1:0-6996 GCA_041307365.1 Chromatiaceae bacterium
CCTGGGCACCCAGTTCCTCAAAGACATGGGGAGCGGTGTGATAGGTGGCGCCGTGGGCGCAATCCACCACCAGCTTGAGCCCCTTGAGGGTCAGGGTGGAGGGGACCGTGCTCTTGCAGAACTCGATGTAGCGCCCGGCCGCGTCATCGACGCGTCTGGCCTTGCCCAGTGAGGCGGAGTCCACCGTTGTCAGGGGCTGGTCCAGGGCCTCCTCAATGGCCTGTTCCACCTCGTCCGGCAACTTGTCGCCCGCGGCGGAGAAGAACTTGATGCCATTGTCATGGTATGGATTATGGGAGGCGCTGATGACGATGCCGGCGGAGGCGCGCAGGGTGCGGGTCAAATAGGCGATGGCGGGAGTAGGCATGGGGCCGAGCAGCCGGATATCGACGCCGGCGGCCGCCAGACCCGCCTCCAAGGCAGACTCGAACATGTAGCCCGAGATGCGGGTATCCTTGCCGATCAGCACCTTGGCACCCCGAGCATTGCCAAGGACCCGGCCCGCCGCCCAGCCGAGCTTGACCATGAAGTCCGGGGTGATGCTCCCCTCCCCCACTCGGCCACGTATGCCATCAGTGCCAAAATACTTGCGCATCGCCCACCTCCCCCCAAAAAAGGGGTCGGAACCCTTTTTTTGCCATGTTTTCAGTTATCGAATTAAAAAAACAAAAAAGGGTCGGAACCCCTTTGTTGCATTTCACCCTTAGTCACGGTTCAAAAATAACCGGTACATCCGCAGGTCGGGATAGCGCCACGTAACCCGACTGCGGGCCAGCCTTGTGCCACTTGGTTCTGAACCCTTCCTTATCAATTTATACGGCCACCAAAAAAGGGTTCCGACCCCTTTTTTGCGATGACAGCCCAGGCCACTCGAATCGCGTCGCGGGTGGGGGCCACGTCATGAACCCGGATGAGGCGAGCCCCCCGCTCCACCGCCACCACGGCGGCGGCCAGGCTGCCGGCGAGGCGGTCATCCACATCGCGCCCGGTGAGGGCGCCGATCATGGACTTGCGCGACAGTCCTACCAGCAGCGGTAGGCCCAGCTCCGCCAGGCGGCCGAGGCCGGCGAGCAGGGCGAGATTATGTTCCAGGGTCTTACCAAAGCCAAAACCGGGGTCCAGCAGCAGGCGCGCGCGCGGGATGCCGGCGGCCTCGCAGGCGGCGATGCGTTCGCGGAGAAAGGCGGCGACATCGGCCACGGGGTCGGCATAGAGGGGCGCCTCCTGCATGGACGCCGGCGTCCCGCGCATATGCATGAGGCAGACGGGGACGGCCAATTCGGCCGCCGCCGCCAGGGCGCCGGGCCGGCGCAAGGCATGGACATCATTGATGAGACCGGCGCCGGCGGCCACGGCCGCCCGCATCACCTCGGGCTTGCTGGTATCGACCGAAAGGGGCAGGTCCAGGCGCTGGGTCAGGGCCTCGATTAGGGGCACCACCCGGTCGATTTCCTCCTGGACGGAGACGCCGGTGGAGCCAGGGCGGGTGGATTCGCCGCCCACGTCCAGGAGGTCGGCGCCCTCCTCCGCCAGCCGCTCGCCCTGTCGCAGAGCGGCGTCGAGGGTCGCGAAACAGCCACCGTCGGAAAAGGAATCGGGGGTGACGTTGAGCACACCCATGATGCAAGGGTGGCCTAGGTCAAGCGTCCGGCCGCCACAGTCGAGGGGGGCAAAGGGGGTCAAGTGGCGGCTAACCCCATTGCCCAAGGCCACGCTCAAGGAAGACTGACAAGATTCCTGACACCGCCGAACCTCAATGCTCGCTGGCGGGACCGCCGATACCCTCGCCCGTGGCGGCGGCGTCCGGGCCAGGCGTAGAACCGCCTTGCGGTCGCCGGCCCTCGTCCTCGATCCAGTCGCGAGGTTGACGCGGGGGCTGGCCGGCCATGATGTCGTCGATCTGGTCGTGATCGATGGTTTCGTACTTCATGAGTGCCGCCGCCATGGCGTGGAGATTGTCGAGGTTTTCGGTGAGCAGGCGGCGGGAGCGCTCGTAGTTGCGGTCGATGAGGTATCGCACCTCCTCGTCGATGACATGGGCGGTCTCGTCCGACACATTCTTGTGCTGGGTCACGGAATGGCCGAGGAAGATCTCCTGCTCATCCTCGCCATAGGTCAGGGGACCCAGTCGCTCGGACAGACCCCACTTGGTGACCATGTGACGGGCGATGTCGGTGGCGCGGTGGATGTCGTTCTGGGCGCCGGTGGTGACACTCTCGGCGCCAAAGATGATCTCCTCGGCGATGCGGCCGCCAAAGAGACTGGAGATCTGCGACTCCAGGCGCTGCTTGGTGTAGCTGTAGCGGTCCTCTTCCGGCAGGAAGAGGGTAACGCCCAGGGCCCGGCCGCGCGGGATTATGCTGACCTTGTGGACCGGGTCGTGCTCCGGCACCAGGCGCCCGACAATGGCATGGCCCGCCTCGTGATAGGCGGTGAGGCGCTTTTCGTCCTCGGACATGACCATGGAACGGCGCTCAGCGCCCATCATGATCTTGTCCTTGGCCTTCTCCAGGTCGTCCATGTCCACCAGGCGCTTGTTGGCGCGAGCGGCGAAGAGGGCGGACTCGTTGACCAGGTTGGCCAGGTCCGCGCCGGAGAAGCCCGGCGTGCCACGGGCGATGATGGAGGCCTTGACGTCGTCGGCTACCGGGATCTTGCGCATGTGCACCTTGAGGATCTGCTCGCGGCCACGCACGTCGGGCAGGGGCACCACTACCTGGCGATCGAAGCGGCCGGGGCGCAACAACGCCGGATCGAGGACGTCCGGGCGGTTGGTGGCGGCGATGACGATGACGCCTTCGTTACCCTCGAAACCGTCCATCTCCACCAGCAACTGGTTGAGGGTCTGCTCGCGCTCGTCATGACCGCCGCCCAGGCCGGCGCCACGGTGACGGCCGACGGCATCGATTTCATCGATGAAGATGATGCAGGGGGCGTGCTTCTTGGCCTGCTCGAACATGTCGCGCACCCGCGAGGCGCCGACGCCAACGAACATCTCCACGAAATCGGAGCCCGAGATGGTGAAAAAGGGCACCTTGGCCTCGCCGGCGATGGCGCGGGCCAGCAGGGTCTTGCCGGTGCCCGGCGGCCCCACCATGAGGACGCCCTTGGGGATCTTGCCACCGAGCTTCTGGTACTTGATCGGGTCGCGCAGGAAATCAACAATCTCCGCGACCTCTTCCTTGGCCTCATCAGCCCCGGCGACGTCCTGGAAGGTGACCTTGACCTGATCCTCGGACAACATGCGCGCCCGGCTCTTGCCGAAGGACATGGCACCGCGCCCCCCCATGCCACCCTGCATCTGGCGCATAAAGAAGATCCAGAGGCCGACAAGGATGAGAAGCGGGAACCAATTGATAAATAACGACATCATCAGCCCCGGCTTTTCCGGCGGCTGGGCGTTGATGGCGACATTGTTGTTGAGCAGCTCGCCCACCAGGCCATCGTCATCGGGGGCAAAGCTGGCAAAGCGCTCGCCGGATTCCTTGACGCCCTCAATGTTGCGCCCGCTGATGGTCACTTCCTTGACATCGCCCTGGCGCACCAACTCGATGAAGGACGAATAGGCCATGGCTTTGGGCGCCGTCTTGGTGGCCGTGAAGTTGTTGAACACGGACATGAGGACGATCGCGATGACCACCCAGAGCAGGAGATTTTTCGCCATGTCATTCACGGCAGCTACCCTCTCGCGCCTCGCATAAGGCTGAAAACATACGGCGATACCGCATCATACATGTAAAGATTGGGTCGACCTAACCGGAAACAAAGCCCCCGGGGATGAAGCCCCTGGCCACCAGATAGAGTTCACGGCTCTCGCGACGCGAGGATTTGGGCTTACGGCTGGCCACCTGGCGGAAATGCCGCCGCAAGGCTTTCAAATAGGCATCGAAACCTTCGCCCTGAAAAACTTTCACCACCAGAGCACCGCCGGGTTTCAGGGTTTGCCCGGCGAAGTCCAGGGCCAACTCGCAGAGATGCATGAGGCGGGGCTGGTCCGCCGCCGTGCCGCTCATGTTGGGGGCCATATCGGAAAGCACCAGGTCCAGGGGTTCGCCCCCCAGGGCCAGGCGCAGCCGCGCCAGGGGTTCGACCTCGCGGAAATCCCCCTGGATCACAGTCACGCCTGGCAAGGGGTCCATGGGAAGAATATCCAGGGCCAGCACCCGACCCTTGTCGCCGACCAGGCGGGCGGCAATCTGGCTCCAGCCGCCGGGGGCGGCGCCCAGGTCGGCGACCCTCATGCCGGGGCCCAGGAGGCGATCCCTTTCCTGAATCTCCAGTAACTTGAAGACGGCGCGGGAGCGGTAGCCCTCCTGCTGGGCGCGCTTGACGTATTCGTCCTTGAAGTGGCGATCGAGCCAGCGGCGGCTGCTTTTGGAGCGGGACTGGGGGCTCTGCGGCGATGGCGATGACTTGCGGGACATGGCGAAGGTCTCAGGAGCTGGCCGCCAGGCGGGCGGCCTCCTCCACGTCCACGGACACCAAGCGGGAGACGCCGGGCTCGTGCATGGTGACGCCCATGAGGTGATCGGCGATCTCCATGGTGATCTTGTTGTGGCTGATGAAGATGAACTGGACCTGATCGGACATGGAGCACACCAACTCGCAGAAGCGCCCGACATTGGCGTCGTCCAGGGGCGCGTCCACCTCGTCGAGCATGCAGAAGGGCGCCGGGTTGAGCTGGAAGATGGCGAAGACCAGGGCCACGGCGGTGAGGGCCTTTTCGCCGCCGGACAGGAGATGGATGCTGGAGTTGCGCTTGCCTGGCGGGCGCGCCATGACGGTGACGCCGGTCTCCAGCAGGTCCTCGCCGGTCAGTTCCAGGTAGGCATGGCCACCGCCGAAGAGGCGGGGGAAGAGCTGCTGCAAGCCCTGGTTGACCTGGTCAAAGGTGTCCTTGAAGCGGCCCCGGGTCTCGCGGTCGATGCGCCGGATGACCTGCTCCAGGGTCTCCAGGGAACGGAAGATGTCCTCATGCTGGGCGTCAAGATAGCGCTTGCGTTCGGACTGGGCCTGAAATTCGTCGATGGCGGCCAGATTGATGTTGCCAAGGCGGGCAATGCGCTGGCTCACCTGCTCCAGGCGCCGCCGCCATTCCTCCGCCTCGGCGGCGGGGCCCTCCATGGCCGCCAGGACCTCCAGCGGGTGCAGCGACTGCTCCTTGAGCTGCTCCTCCAGGGTACGGCGCAGCACCAGAAGCTCCTGGCGCTCCAGGCGCAGGCCGTCCAGGGCGGCGCGCGCGTCGCGAATGACCTCCTCGATGCGATGGCGTTCCCGCTCCAGCTCGCGCACCCCGGCATCCAGGGCCTCCAACCGGTCACGGGCCTCGCTCAAGGCCGCCTCCACCTCGAGGCGCAGCCCGAGCTGCTCCTTCAGGCATTCCTCCTGCGCCGCCAGGGGCTCGACCAGGTCAGCCAGGGCATCGCGTACCTCGCCTGCGCGCTGGGTGAGATGATCGCCCTGCTCCCGCGCCCGCTCCAGGCCCCGGGCCGTGGCCTCGCGACTGGCGCGGCGGGACTCGATGCCAACCCGCAGGCGATGCTCCTGTTCCCGCCAATCGCGCTCCTGGTCACGCGCCGCCGCGACCTCGGCGCGCAGGCCATCGCGCTGGCCGGACAGGGTCTCGCGCTGCTCGGCATGGATCTCGACGGCCTCCAGGGCGGCGTTAAGTCGCTCGCGGGACTCGGCCATGTCCTCCAGGGCCTCCTCCAGGGCCTCCCTGAGTTCGCGCCCCTCCGACTCCAGGGCCTGGCGGCGCTCGTTGCGGTGCTCCAAACGGGCACGGCGGCCGGAGAGATCGGCCCGCGCCTGGGCGATGGCCCGCCCCATGTCCGCAACCCTGGCTTGCAGGGCTTCGCGGTCAGCCTCCAGGGCGCGGCGTCGGTCACGGGTCTCTTCCTGGGCCTCGACCATGGCCTTGACCTGGTCGTCCAGGTCACCGATCTCGGCCGCCAGTGCCTTCAGCGCCTCGCCCCGGGCCAGGACCCCGCCGAGGGGACTGTCCTGGGCCGAGGTGCGCAGCCAGTTGGGGCCGACCAGGATACCCTCCCGGGTCACCAGGGCCTGGCCCGGTGCCAGCCCGGCGCGATCCGCCAGGGCCTGGGAGAGGGTCGCGACGGGCCGCGCGCCACCCAGAAGTCCTTGCAAGGGCCAGGCGCAATCGACGTGGTCGAGCAGGGTGCCTGGCGCCGGGCCCGCGCCGGCCAGGACGCTGGTGTCGAAAAGGGCCAGGGCGCCGCTAACGGACTCGACGGCGGCCTCGTGGCGCTCCATGCCCTGGGTGCAGACGGCCTTGAGGTGGAGGCCGAGGACGGACTCCACCGCCAGTTCCCAGCCAGGTTCGACCTTGAGTTCGTCCAGCAACCGGGGGGCGGCGGCCAGGCCTTGGGCGGCCAGCCAGGCGGAGGTCTCGCTATCGCCATCGGCGACTGCCGCCTCCTGCAAAGCGGTGAGAGAGGATTGGCGGCCCCGCGCCGCCTGGAGCTGGGTGCGGGTCGCATCTAGCCGGACGCCAAGGTCGCGCCGTGCCGCTTCCTGCTCCCCCAGGGCCATCGCCAACCGGTCGCGCTCCCCGGCGAAGGCGTCCACCTTGGCGTTCAGGGCCTCCTCGCGGGACTCCAGGGCCTCGATCTCCTCTTCTATTTCGTCAGTGGACAGACGGCCCAGCTCCTCTTCCAGGCGTGATAGCCGCGACCTGTCCTGACCCAGACGCTGTTCCAGGTGATTGATCCTGGCTCGATCCAACTGGGCCTGCTGGGCGGGACCCGCCGCCTCGCGATTGAGACCATCCCATTGAACCTCCCATGCCTTGAGGGCCGCCTCCGCCGCCTCGAGCCGCTCGGTGGCGGCGTCGCGACTTTCCTCGGCTTCGAGGAGGGCCGGCTCGTCCTGCTCCAGCCGGTCGTCCAGATCCGCCAGGGCGGATTCGTCGCGCTCCAGGAGCCGCGCGGCATCGGCGATTTCCCGAACCAGACGAGCCAGCTCGACCTCCTGGCG
>JBFZDM010000197.1:0-15438 GCA_041307365.1 Chromatiaceae bacterium
GCCCCATGACCCAGCCAAAGGCATGCCAAGCAGCAGGGCGAGATGCGCCGTGCCGCGGTTGGCAGCGATGGACCTGGCGAAAGGGCTGCATCCGCTCAAGGTTGGAGCAATGTCTGGATCAAGGTGACCAGTTCCGGGTCGTCGAATTCCTTTTCGCCCGTGATGCTAAAGGCCAGCCGCCCCTGGCGATCGACGATGAAACTGGTTGGCAGGCCCGCCACCTTCCAGGTACTGGTCACCTGGGCGTTCGGGTCGAGTAGCACGGGGAACCCAGGAGTGCCCGCGAAGGCCCGGGCCGTTTCCAGGTCTTCATCCACATTGACGGCCAGGATCTCGAATTCCTCGGGCTTGAAGAGTTGGCGTGCGCGGCCAAGGGAGGGAAATTCCTGGCGGCAAGGCGGGCACCAGGTGGCCCAGAAATTGACCAGGACCACGCGGCCACGGAATTGGGCGAGATCGAGGGTATTGCCCTGGAAGTCAGACAGTCGCAAGGCCGGCGCGAGCGGGAGATCAGGCATGGGCGCCAGGCCCTTTTCCAGTGACCACGCTGCCGGGGGAATCGCCAGCAGGGCAAGACCTACGGCACCGAGAAAGCGACGGCGACCCATGGCGCTAGCGGCCAGTCTGATCGAGAAGGATGGCATGATGTTGCACGCTCCGACGAGGGGATAAAGAAAGGTTGAGGCCGGCCATGAGGGTGGAATAGGACCGGTTCATTGACTGACGGCCAGCACCCCTTGCATGAGGCCCCAGGCCATGACCCCGGCGGCGATGTCGTCGAGGAGGATGCCGATGCCGCCCTTGACCCGCTGATCCAGTTTCCCGATCGGCCAGGGCTTAAGGATATCGATAAGGCGGAAGAGCACGAAGCCCAGAAAGATCCATATCCAACCCGGCGGGGCCAGGGCCATGGTGACCAGATAACCGAGGATCTCGTCCCAGACGATGGCGCCGGGATCGCCGCCACCGAGTTCGTGAGCGGTCTTGTCACAGGCCCAGAGGCCAATCAGGAAAAAGACGGCGAGGACCAGCAGGTACCCGAGGGGCGACAGATCCTGGAGCACAAGGTAGAGGGGGATGGCGGCAAGGGTGCCAGCGGTGCCGGGGGCCAGGGGTGAGAGACCAGCGCCGAAACCGAAGGCGATCCAGTGGTGGGGCCGGCGCCAATCGAAGTTGGGTCGGATGCGGGGCACGCCAGTCACGGCCTCACCCCGGATCTGGAAAGTGATTGAAGCCCGTCCGCTCGGGTGTCCAGGGGGAGCCATCCGGACCCTGGCAGATCAGGCCGCTGCCGGCGCGGATGCGGCCGATGGGGGACAGGGCGCAGCCTGAACGATCGGACAGGGCGGGGAGGCCGGCGACCTGCCCCGGCGGCAGGGTAAAGCAGAGTTCATAGTCATCACCCGAGGCCAGGGGCAGGGACCAGTCCTGGGTCCTGGCCAGATGATCCCTCACTTCCGGCGACAAGGGCAGATCGGCCAGCCGGATCTCGGCCCCCACGCCGCTCTCCTCCAGGATATGTCCCAGGTCCGCCGCCAGGCCATCGGAGATATCGATCATGGCCGTCGCCAGACCGTGCAGGGCGAGACCCAGGGCCACCCTGGGAGTCGGCCGCTCCAGCCGGGCCCGCAAGAAATCCGCAATGGGCTCGCCAGCCAGCAAGCCGCGCAAGGCCAGCCCGGCGTCACCCAGGGTGCCGCTGACACAGACCAGATCGCCGGGACAAGCCCCGGTGCGGCGGATGCCCTGCCCCGCCGGGACCAGACCGTGAACCTGCACCGAAATGCTCAGAGGTCCGCGGGTAGTGTCGCCGCCAACGAGGGCCACCCCGTGCGCCAGGGCCACGGCGGCGAAACCGCCTGCAAAGGCATGGAGCCAGGCGCTATCTTCCGCCGGCAGGGTCAGGGCCAGGGTCGCCCAGGCGGGTTCGGCGCCCATGGCGGCCAGGTCGCTCAGCCCCACCGCCAGGCATTTGTGGCCCAGGGCCTCGGGATCGACATCGGCAAGGAAATGAACCCCGGCCACCAGGGTGTCGATGCTCACCGCCAGGTCCCGGTCCGGTGGCGGCCTTAGCAGGGCGCAATCGTCACCGACGCCCAGGACCACATCCTCGCGCCCTGCCCCGAGCCGGGCGAAATGGGTCCGGATCAGGTCGAACTCGGACAAGGAGGCGTCAGGAATCGCCGCCCCCGGGGGGCGGGGAAGCTGGCGTGGACAGGGCCGGAAATTCCGCTGGTCTCAGGGTGCGGGCCAGGCGATCGAGGATGCCGTTGACGTAGCGATGGCTGTCATCCGTGCTGCCGAATTCCTTGGCCAGTTCCACGGCCTCGTTGAGGATGGCGCGGAAGGGAATCCGGGGGCTGTGGGCCAGTTCATAGACCCCCAGGCGCAGGATGGCCAGGTCTACTGGGGTAACCTGGCGCAGGGGCCGATCGAGGACGGTGGCGAGTCGGCTATCCAGGTCCTCGACCTGCTCGGGCACGCCGCGCAGCAGTTCCTGAAAGAGGGCCAGGTCGTAAAGGGCATCCGCCACCGGCTGCTTCTCGCCCTTGGCAAGGCCGAGCCCCTCGGCGATCACCTCCATCCAGGCCGGGTCGTCAAAGAAATGGCGCACGATCTCGGCCGGCGCCAGGCCCGAGACCTGCCACTGATAGAGGGCGAGCACGGCATAGCGCCGTGCCTGGCTGCGGCGCCCTGCCATCTCAGTCGAGCTGGCGCAGCAGGTTGACCATCTCGATGGCCGACAGGGCCGCCTCGGCGCCCTTGTTGCCCGCCTTGGTACCGGCGCGCTCAATGGCCTGCTCGATGGAATCGACCGTGAGCACGCCAAAGGCCACCGGAATACCCTGCTGAAGGCTGACGTGGGCCAGGCCCTTGACGCACTCGCCGGCGACATAGTCGAAGTGGGGCGTGCCGCCGCGAATGACCGCGCCGAGGGCGACGATGGCGTCAAACCCGCCCTTGGCGGCGATGCGCTGAACGGCCACGGGCATCTCGAAGGCACCGGGGACGCGCACCACCACCAGGTCGGCCTCGGCGGCGCCGTGCCGCTTGAGGGCGTCGATGGCACCCGCGAGCAGGCTCTCCACGACGAAGGCGTTGAAGCGCGACACCACCAGGCAGAAGCGCGCGTTGGCGACCCGCAGGTCGCCCTCGATGGTCTTGATCATGGTTTGAAATCCCGACAAGGCATGGAAATTGGGTAAGCGGGTCCGCCCTCAGGCGCCATCGCCGCCGACGTATTCGACCACTTCCAGGTCGAAGCCAGAGATGCCGTGCATGGCCCTGGGCGCGCTCATGACGCGCATCTTGCGCACCCCGATGTCGGCCAGGATCTGGGCGCCGATGCCATAGGTACGCAGCTCGCTGCGGTCCTGGCGGCTCGCCGTATGCTCCTCCTCCCTGGCGCGGCGGCCAAAGGCCTTGAGGCGTCCCAGAATATCCTCGACCCGGTCCCGATTGCGCAGCACCACGATGACGCCCTCCCCCGCCCGCGCCACCTGGCCCATCACGTCGCGCAGGGGCCAGCCACAGCCGGGGTGTTGGGTGCCGAAGAGGTCGCACAGGGTATTCTGTAGATGCACGCGCACCAGCACCGGACGATTGGGAGCGATCTCGCCCCGGACCAGGGCCAGGTGCAAATCGTTGTCGATGCTGTCCCGGTAGGCCAGGATGCGGAAGGGGCCGAACTCCGTCGGCAGCGCGCAATCGCACTCGCGCCACACCGTCTTTTCGTGGCTGACGCGGTAGTGGATGAGGTCGGCGATGGTGCCGATCTTGAGGCCATGGGTCTCGGCGAAGCGCTCCAGGTCGGGGCGCCGCGCCATGGTACCGTCCTCGTTAAGGACCTCGACGATGACGGCCGCCGGCTCCAGATCCGCCAGGCGCGCCAGGTCGCAGCCCGCCTCGGTATGACCGGCGCGCACCAGGACGCCGCCCGGCTCGGCCATGAGGGGGAAGACATGGCCGGGATGCACCAGATCCCGCGGCTGGGCGTTGGCGGCGACCGCCGCGCGGATGGTGGTGGCCCGATCCGCCGCCGAGATGCCGGTGGTGACCCCCGCCGCCGCCTCGATCGACAGGGTGAAGGCCGTGGCGTGAGGGGCCTGGTTCTCGTTGACCATGAGGGGCAGACGCAATTGCTCGCAGCGCTCCTTGGTCAGGGTGAGGCAGATGAGGCCCCGCCCGTACTTGGCCATGAAATTCACCGCCTCCGGCGTCACCTTGTCCGCCGCCAGCAGCAGATCGCCTTCATTCTCCCGGTCCTCGTCATCCATGATGACAACCATCCTGCCCTGGCGCAGTTCCTCGATGATTTCTTCCGTGGTGTTCAGGTTCATTTCAAGAGCGCTTGGGGATTCGCCAATAAGGAGGCGGACGAGTTTAGCAAATCGGCGAGGGTCAATACCGCGTTTTTGGCCAGATGCGGGGCCCAATCGAACTTGAGCCCGAATTCGACCCTGTCCTGGCTAGGCTTAACCTGGCCCTCTCCCGGCCCTTCGCGCTTCGGCCCTCCTTCTGCGATACTGCCCCAATCCCTATCCTTTGCCAATGAGGATCGATCCCATGAGCCCTCTTGCCACCCTTCGTCTATTCTGCATCCTGCTGTTCTGCATCCTGGTGAGTCCAGCCTGGGCCAAGCCAGACCACTTCTTCTTCGTCCAGATCACCGATAGCCACTTCGGCGCGAACGACAACCTGGAGCGAGGGCGGGGGGTGGTCGAGAAGATCAACCAGTTACCCATGCCCGTGGAGTTCGTCGTCCACACCGGGGATATCCTGGCGGACCGCATCCTGGAGCCGGAGGTGGTTGACCAGTCGTTGGCCGTGATGGCTGGCCTGCAGGCACCCTATTTTTTCATCCCTGGTAACCACGACATCACCCAGGCCGAGGCGGAGCGGGCGCTCCAGGTCTATCGGGAGCGCTTCGGCCCCCTGGTGAGGGTCGAGGAGTTCGGAGGAGTGGTGGCGATCTTCCTCTACGTGGAACCCGCGGCCCGGTCCTGGCCTGAAATACCGGGATACGACCCCCTGGCGGAGCTGGAGAAGGCGCTCAAGCAGGCAGGGGATCGCCCTGTGCTGCTGTTCCAGCACACACCACCGGTGGGGGGCTTCTTCCGCAACAAGGTCCACCCTGGGTGGCCGGAAGAATCCCGCCGGCGTTGGGAGGAACTTGTACTCGGCCATGCGGTGAAGGGGGTCTTCACCGGTCACTTCCACAAGGATGAGCTGCACTGGGTGGGCGATGTACCCATCTTCGTTGCCCCGCCGGTGGCGGGATCCTGGGGGCGGCAGAGTACCTTTCGCCTCTACGAGTACCGCGACGGCAAGGTGAGCTACCGCACAGGTTATTTGCATTAGTTGACGGGCTGGGGCTCCCGGGCCGCGAGTCAGGCTTCCTGAGAGGGCGTTTCGACTTGGCCCCTGTGGCATGAGTTTGTTGATCGCCCGTCGGTCAAGCGGACGCCTCGCCTTCAGGCCACCAGGAAGCAGGAGGGGCCCTGGCCGCTCACCTTCCCCCCCGTTGGCGCAGGGCCTCGTAGAGGCAAATCCCCGTGGCCACGGAGACGTTGAGGCTCTCGACGGTGCCCAGCATGGGGAGGCGGGCGAGGTAGTCGCATCGCTCCCTGGTCAGGCGGCGCAGGCCGCGGCCCTCGCCGCCAAGGACGAGGGCGATGGGGCCAGTGAGATCGATGCCGTAGAGATCCGCCTCCGCCTCCCCGGCCAGGCCGATGAGCCAGATGCCGCGTCCCTTGAGGGCATCCAGGGTCCGCGCCAGGTTCGTGACCTGGACATAGGGCATGGTTTCCGCCGCGCCACTGGCGACCTTGCACACGGCAGGGGTCAGGCCAACGGCATTGTCCCGGGGGGCGATCACGGCCTGAATGCCGGCGGCGTCGGCGGTGCGCAGACAGGCGCCGAGGTTGTGCGGGTCCTGAACCTCGTCCAGGACCAGAAGGAAGGGCGGTCCCGAAAGGCCATCGAGGATGGCGTCCAGATCGGGTTCGCCGCGGCTCGCCGGGGCGCTTGCCCAGGCCAGGGCGCCCTGATGATTGAGACCCGGGGCGGCGCGCTCGATCTCCTCGGCCTCGACCTGGCGTAGCCTGACCCCGGCCCCGCGCGCCATTTCCGCCAGCTCTCCCAGCCGCCGGTCGCGCCGCCTGCGATCCAGCCAGACCTCGTCCACGCTGGTCTCGCCATGCCTGAGGGCGGCCCGTACGCTATGGATGCCGGCGATGGGCATCAAGCCTGACAGGGGCGCCACCACGACCGCTCCACTTTTTTCGTTTCCGGGTTTGTTACGTCGTTCAGTTTCGGCGCCGCCGTGATCGAGACCCGGCGCCGCCCCGCCCCGGTTCCGCGGTCTTCGCCAGGACGAAGTCGATCTTGCGCTCGTCGAGATTGACGGCGGCTACCTGGATCCGCAACCGGTCGCCGAGGCGATGGACGGTGCCGGTTCGCTGGCCAGTGAGGCGATGGCCGATGGGGTCGAAGTGGTAGTAGTCGTTATCCAGGGCCGTGATGTGGACCAGGCCATCGACATAGATGCCGTCGAGTTCGACGAAGATGCCAAAGGAGTTGACGCTGGTAATGGTGCCATCGAATTCCTCCCCCAGCTTGTCCTGCATATACTCGCACTTGAGCCAGGACTCGGCGTCGCGGGTGGCCTCGTCGGCCCGGCGCTCCGTGCCGGAGCAATGCTCGCCGATGCCCTGGAGGTCCGACTTGGTATAGTCGAAGTCCACCGCCTTGGCGCCATCCAGCAGGTGCTTGATGGCCCGATGGACGATAAGGTCCGGGTAGCGGCGAATGGGCGAGGTGAAGTGAGTGTAAGCCGGATAGGCCAGGCCGAAGTGGCCCACATTGTCGGAGCTGTACATGGCCTGGGGCATGGATCGCAGCAACACGGTCTGGATCAGGTGCCGGTCGGGACGTTCCCGTACGGACTCCAGCAGGGTGGCATAGTCCAAAGTGGTCGGTTTTTTGCCGCCAGGCAGGGTGATGCCAAGTTGGCCAAGGAACTCCCGCAGATCGTTGAGCTTTTCCTCCTTGGGCGTTTCGTGGATTCGGAACAGGGCCGTCATCTTCTGACGCTCGAAAAGGCGCGCCGCCGCCACGTTGGCCGCCAGCATGCACTCCTCGATGAGGCGGTGGGCATCGTTGCGGATCAGGGGATGGATGGCGGCGATGCGGCCCTGGTCATTGAATTCAAAGCGCGTCTCCGTGGTATCGAAGTCGATGGCGCCACGCTCGACCCGTGCCAGGTGCAGGGCCTGGTACAGGGCGTGCAGCTCGCGCAGATGGGGCAGGACGGCGGCGAAGCGCTGGCACAGTGCCCTGTCGCCCTCCACCACCATGGCCGCCACCTGGTCATAGGTCAGGCGGGCCTGGGACCGCATCACGGCCTGATAGAACTTGGATCGCGAAACCTTGCCGTCAAGGCCCACGAAAAGCTCGCAGCAGAGGCAGAGCCGGTCTACCTGGGGGTTGAGGGAACAGAGACCATTGGAGAGGATCTCGGGCAGCATGGGGATGACGCGATCCGGGAAATAGACCGAATTGCCCCGGTTGTAGCCTTCCAGGTCCAGGGCGCTGCCCGGCGCTACGTAGGCCGAGACATCGGCGATGCAGACCAGCAGTCGCCAGCCCTTGGGCTTGCGCTCGCAAAAAACCGCATCGTCGAAGTCACGAGCATCGGCCCCGTCGATGGTCACCAGCGGGGCCTGGCGCAGATCGACCCGGCCCGCCTTGGCGGTCTCCGGCACCGCCTCCCCCAGGCCGGAGATCTCCGCCTTGACCTCGTCGGGGAATTCCACTGGCAGGTCATGGGTGCGGATAGCGATATCCGTCTCCATGCCCGAGGCCATGTGGTCCCCCAGCACCTCCAGGATGCGGCCGATGGGCTGGGTGCGCTCAGTGGGCTGGTCCGTGATCTCGGCGACCACTATCTGGCCCTGCCCCACCCCGCCGAGGCGGTCGCTGGGGATGATGATATCGTGAGCCAGACGCTTGTTGTCCGGCACCACGAAGCCGACCCCGCCCTCCTGATAGAAGCGCCCCACCACGGTGCGGGTGTTACGCGCCAGGATCTCAACCACCGAGCCTTCCAGCCGGCCCCGCCCATCGCGGCCGGTGATGCGCACCACGGCCCGGTCATTGTGGAAGAGGGCACGCATCTGGCGGGGATAGAGATAGACGTCGTCGCCACCCTCATCCGGCACCAGAAAGCCAAAACCATCGGGATGGCCGATAACCCGCCCGGCGATCAGATCGCGCTTATTGACAAGACAGAAGGCGTCCTTGCGGTTGCGCACCAGTTGGCCGTCGCGCACCATGGCGCCCAGTCGGCGTTCCAGGGCAACCATGTCCTCGTCCCCACCCAGATCCAGTACCTGGGCGAGTTCATCGAAGACCAGAGGCACCCCGGCCTGGGTAAGGGTCTCCAGGATAAACTCTCTACTGGGAATGGGGTTGGCGTACTTGCGCGCCTCTCGCTGGCGATGGGGATCGGCTAACCGGGGGGAAAGGTCTTTGCTGCGTCTGGCCACTCTGGATGTCTTTGTTGCTTAGCTGAAATAGCCTCTAGTGTACCCTTGACAAGGTTCCCTTGTCTCATTAGCATGGCGGCTTCCTTCGGATCGGCTCCCATAGCCGGTCCCAAGGCCACCTGCCGGGGTGGCGGAATTGGTAGACGCGCAAGTTTCAGGTATTTGTGGGCGAAAGCCCGTGGAGGTTCAAGTCCTCTCCTCGGCACCAAATTCCAAGGCGCCCTCATGGCGCCTTTTTTGTCCGCATCCGAGTCCTGACCGCCCGGCCGGCCCGGCTATGTTATTTACCCCCGTCGCTGCGATGAATTCACCCAGGAAGCAGTGACCATACGTTGCCGACCCATCCTCCCGTGAAATATCCTCCCTTTCTGGGTTCAGAAATCCAGCCTTCACCGCCAGAGCATGCCCTCTTCCATGTCCTACCCGTGCCCTGGGAGCACAGTGTTTCCTATGGCGGGGGGGCGGCATTGGGGCCCAACGCCATTCTGGCGGCGTCCTGGCAACTGGAACTCTGGGATGGCCAAGGGGTGCCGGCGGCTGGGGGGATTTACACTCATGCCCCCGTGGATGTATCGGGGGAACCGGCGGCGGTGATCGACCGGATCGCGGCCCGGGTAGCGGAGATTCTCGGCCTCGGCAAGATTCCGGTCGTCCTGGGCGGGGAGCACACGGCCACCGTTGGCGTCATCCAGGGTTATCTGCGCGCCGGCCATGAAGGTTTCGGGGTAGTACAACTGGATGCCCACGCCGATCTGCGGGACCGCTATGAGGGTGATCCCCTGAGCCATGCCTGTGCCATGCGGCGGGTCGTGGAGGCGGGCGTCCCCCTCTTCCAGCTTGGCGTCCGGGCCCTGTGCGAGGAGGAGGTCGCGGCCAGGACGGTCTACGGGGTCGGCTTCCTGGACGCCGATACCCTGGTGCCCCAGGGGATCGAGCGGGTTCCCCTGCCACCAAACTTCCCCGAGCGAGTCTTCTTCACCCTGGATATGGATGGCCTGGACCCCAGCGTCATGCCCGCCACGGGTACGCCGGTGCCGGGGGGGCCGGGTTGGTATCAGACCCTGAGACTCTTCGACTCGGTGGCCGCCCAACGTCGCGTCATCGGTTTCGATCTGATGGAATTCGCGCCCATCCCGGGCTTCCACGCCTATGACTTCACCGCCTCCCTACTGGCTTACCGGCTGATGGGTAGCCTGTCGCGGAACCTGAGGTAGGGCCTGGGTCGCGCAGGACTGGCCGCCCAGGCGCGGCTTAGTGGTTGGACCCGCAAGGTCTCGGGCCTCTGGCGGGAGATCATTTCCCCCCCCGCTTCATCCCCCGCCCCACTGGCCCATCGGCTGTTGGGGAGCCTGCACCGGGACCGGGATCTGGACAGGGGCCTGGACTGGGGCCGGGGCCGGGGCGGCGGGAATCGGGCTGGCCTCAAGCCCTGAATCCAATTCTGCGGGACCAATGCTACCCATCTCATTGAAATAGCGGAAGAACTCAGAGTCAGGCCGAAGAACCATGACATCGCCGCCCTGGCCAAAGGCAGACCGGTAGGCGTTAAGGCTACGGTAGAAGCTATAGAAATTCGGATTCTGAGTGTAGGCTTTGGCGTAAATCTGGGTGGCCTTGGCGTCGCCCTCGCCGCGAGCCTCTTCCGCCAGCTTATAGGCATCGGCGACGATGACGGTACGCTGGCGGTCGGCGTCGGCGCGGATGCGTTCGGCGGCCTCGCCGCCCTTGGCGCGCAGGTCGCGGGCAACCCGTTCACGCTCGGCGCGCATGCGCTCATAGACGGATTCACTGACCTCCGGCGGCAGGTCGATCTTCTTTACCCGCACGTCCACCACTTCAATGCCCAATTCGGAGACCTGGCGATCCACGGACTTGGTCAGTTCGTTCATGAGTTGGAAGCGGTCCTCCGATACCACCTCCTGGATGGTGCGGCGGCCGAACTCATCGCGCAGACCCGTATTGATCCGCTCCGCCAAGAGGCGTGCGGTTCGTTCGCTGTCGCCACCGGTGGAGCGATAGAACTGGCCTGGATTGGTGATGCGCCACTTGGCGTAAGAATCGACAATGACGTCCTTTTTCTCAATCGTCAGGAAACGCTGGGGTCGTGCATCCAGGGTCTGGATGCGGCCATCGAACTTCTTGACATTATTAATAACCGGGACCATGAAGTGCAGCCCAGGCTTGTAGCCGCTATCGACGATCTCGCCTAGACGCAACTTGATGGCCACTTCCCACTGATTGATGATAAAGGCCGAGGAGTATATGACCAGGGCCAGGGCCAGGAGTCCGATCGGGGCCAGGATTTTGATCTGGGGATTCATCAGCGTGCCCTCCGCTCGCGAGCCACATCACGGGTTTCCTTGGGTGCCTGGCCCTGCTCGCTGCCGGTGGCCTGGGCAGTGGCGGCGGCCCTGGCCACCCCGCTCCCCCCCTCCCGGTTGATAAGCTGATCCAGGGGCAGGTACATGAGACTGTTGCCGCCCTCCTTGACGTCCAACATCACCTTGCGGGTTTCCCCCAGCACCTCCTCCATGGTCTCCAAATAGAGGCGTTCCCGTGTGACCTCCGGGGCTTGCTCATACTCGGCGAGGACCGACAGGAAGCGGGAGGCCTCGCCCTCGGCGCTGGCAATGACCCGATCGCGATAGGCCTTGGCGTCGGCCTCCATGCGCGCCGCCTCGCCCCGTGCCTGGGGCACGATCTCGTTGGCGTAGGCCTCGGCCTTGTTCTCCAGCCGCTCCTTGTCCTCGCGGGCCTTGATGGCATCGTCGAAGGATTCCTTGACCTGTTCCGGCGGCTTGGCCGGCTGCATATTGACCGAGGTGACCTCCAACCCGGTCTTATACCGATCCATCAGGCTCTGCACCCGGTCCTTGATGGTGATGGCCACGGCGCTGCGGCCTTCCGTGAGGATAAAATCGAGCTTGCTGGCGCCGATAGTGGTGCGCACCTCGGTCTCGGTGGCGTCGCGCAAGGTCTTGTCGGGGGTCTGATCCTGAAAGAGATAGTCCGCCGCGTCCTGAATCCGGGACTGGACCGTGAGTTCCAGTTCGACGATATTCTCGTCTTGGGTCAGCATGGCCGCCTTGTGGGTGAAGGAAGAGATCTCGTCCACGTTGACCTTGACCACCTCCTCGATGGGATAGGGTATGCGCCAGTGCGGGCCCGGCTCGGTCATGTAGGCGTAGGCGCCGAAGCGCAGGACCACGCCCCGCTCCGCGGGCTGGATGAGGTAGATGCCAGAGGCCAGCCAGAGGACGAAGAGGATGCCCCCCACCACGCCAAGGGTCTTGAGGCTGAATCCGCCTCCTGGCAGACCCGGGAAGCCTCTAGGGCCGGAGCCGCCACCCTTGCCGCCGGGCTCACCGCCATCCGGCTTCTTGTTGCCGCCGAAGAGGCCGCCAAGGCGCTCCTGAAGCTTGCGCACCACCTCATCAAGATCCGGCGGACCCTGCTGGTCACCGCCGCTCCTGCCGCTCCAGGGGTCTTTGTTGCCACCACCACCGGGCTCATTCCAGGCCATAGTCACTCCACGCCATGCTGCTGACCCTTGGGTCGAAGGGGCAACCCGAAAAGCTCGTGGCGCCCGCCTGGGGCATGAGCGCCCCCCGCTTTTCAGTTTGCCGATTAGCCGAATTGGAACCTGGGGGAACCTCTGGGTTCCCCTACTCCCCCCGATATCACTCCGCCTGCCCTTGCGCGAACCGAAGCGGACAAAGAGGGAAACTGCCACTCGCCCGCCGCGGGAGCCATTGTAATGAAGGGCCATGCAATTCGGCAAACCTACCGTCCTCAGGCGGCAACTGGCGCCGCGACCTCGGCCTTTGGTTCGGACAGATGATCCCCCAGGGCGGGATCCCGGCTCAAGAGCCGCTCCAGGTCGAGGCGGGGCACCCGCACCTCCAGGACCCAGCCCCCCTGCTCCGTATGGGCTTCCGCCAACACTTGGGCATGGTTGAAGAACCAGGCCCGCCGCCAGCCATCGGCCGGCCCCAGGCGCACCAAGCGGCGCAACCGGTCCGTCCCGAAGTACTCGGCGATGGCCTGAGAGAGGAGATCCACGCCCGCGCCGGTCTCGGCGCTCAACCAGACCCGCCGCGCCCGCCCCTCGGCGTCGCGTTCGATGCGGGGGGCCGCGTCCGGGAGCAGATCGATCTTGTTGAAGACCTGGATCTGGGGGATCTCGCCAGCGCCGATCTCGTCCAGGACCTCCTCCACATCCGCGATGCAGCCATCCCGCCGCGCCCCGGCGGCATCGACGACATGCAGCAGCAAATCCGCGCCGCGGGTCTCTTCCAGGGTCGAGCGGAAGGCAGCCACCAGTTCGTGGGGCAGATGGTTGATAAAGCCCACGGTGTCGGCCAGGATCACCGCCTGGCCATCCGGCAGGGGCAGCCGGCGCAGGGTGGGGTCCAGAGTGGCGAACAACTGATCCGCCTGATAGACACCGGCCTGGGTCAGGCGATTGAAGAGGGTCGATTTGCCCGCGTTGGTATAGCCGACCAGGGACAGGGCTGACAGCTCCGCCTTGTCGCGAGCCCGCCGGCCCTGGGCGCGTTGGCCAACGATACGTTCCAGGCGCTTGTTAAGGACGGCGATGCGCTTGGCGAGCAGGCGGCGGTCGGATTCGAGCTGGGTCTCGCCAGGACCGCGCAAGCCAATTCCCCCCTTTTGCCGCTCCAGGTGAGTCCAGCCACGCACCAGTCGGGTTGAGAGATGGGTGAGCTGGGCCAATTCGACCTGGAGTTTACCCTCGAAGGAGCGGGCGCGCTGGGCGAAGATGTCGAGAATCAGGCCGGCGCGGTCCAGTACCCGGCACTGGAGGAGACGCTCCAGGTTGCGCTCCTGGGCCGGCGACAGGGCGTGGTCGAAGATCACCAGCTCCGCCTGTCCGGCCTCCACCAGCAGCTTGAGTTCCTCCGCCTTACCAGAGCCTATGAAGAGGCGCGGGTCCGGCCTGGCTCGGCTACCGCCGAGTTCGCCGACAATCTCGGCGCCGGCGGATCGGCCAAGCAGACGGAATTCTTCGATTTCCTCGGGGTCTGAGACGCGACCCAGGTCAAAATGAACGAGGACGGACCTTTCTCCGGCGCGTGGCCGATCAAACATGATTCATACCGGATCAGAGTGAAGTTTTAAGTTTGGAGTATCAAGAAAAGGATTGGGCAAGAGATTACTACGCCAGGCCAAAAGCCAGGGACTCGGGTTTGGCCCAGCAACAGGAAGACGATTTCAGGTAGGATCGCGCCAGGGCGGCGAATGGAAGGCGGGCGCGCCGCTGGCGGCGCGCCATCAGGATAGCCAATCAGATGTTGCCAAGCTCGGGCACATCATCCGGCAGGGTGGTGGGCAACCTCACGTTGCGCGCCGGCACGACCGTCGAAATGGCATGCTTATAGATCATCTGGCTCACATTGTTCTTGAGCAGCACCACGAACTGGTCGAAGGATTCGATCTGGCCCTGAAGCTTGATGCCGTTCACCAGAAAGATGGATACGGGGATGCGTTCCTTCCGCAGGGCGTTGAGAAAGGGATCTTGCAAGTTTTGCCCTTTAGACATGAGGGGTCTCCTTATTGTAGTCGTGGCTTGGGTATGGCCTGAGCGGGGTCAAACAAAGCCGCCTGGTAAAGATTAACACAGGACCAAAAAGGCTGGCGTGCTCAAAATCCCGCGTCCCACATCAGGCGCCGGGCCTGGCCATGGGGGCCTTCGTCGTCGAACAGCCAGCAACAATCTGATTCGGCGCGCAGCCAGGTAAACTGCCGCTTGGCCAGTTGCCGGGTGGCGATGATGCCGCGTTCGACCATGGTGGCGTAGGTGGAGCCGCCCAGAAGGTAATTCAACATCTGCCTATAGCCCACGCCGCGCATGGATGGCAGCTTCGGGGTCAGATCGCCCCGAGCCCAGAGGCCCCGCACCTCCGCCTCGAAGCCCGCGTCCAGCATGGCCTGGAATCGCGCCGCGATGCGCTCGTGCAACACCGTCCGCTCCCGAGGGGCGCGGACCAGCTTGAGCAGGCGGTAAGGCAGAGGCTCCCCAGGCCCGGACTCCCGCTGCAATTGGCTCAGTGGCCGTCCTGTGATCTCGAACACCTCCAGGGCCCGCTGGATACGCTGAGGGTCGTTGGGATGGATGCGGGCGCCGGCCTCCGGATCCAGCCCGATCAATCGCCGATGCAGCTCCCCCCAGCCCGATACCGCCGCCTCGGTCTCCAGCCGGGCGCGTATCCCTGAATCCGCCTCGGGCAGCGGCGAAAGCCCCTCCCGCAGGGTCCGAAAATAGAGCATGGTGCCGCCCACCAGCAGGGGCACCCGCCCGTGGGCGACGATGTCCGCCATTTCGCGCAAGGCATCGGCCCGGAAGCGGGCGGCGGAGTAGGACTCGGTGGGATCGCAAATGTCGATGAGCCGATGGGGCGCGACGGCCAGGATCTCCGGCCCGGGCTTGGCGGCGCCGATATTCAGGCCCCGATAGACCTGGGATGAATCCACGCTGATGATATCGCAGGGGAAATGCGTAGCCAGGTCCACCGCCAGCTCCGTTTTTCCGGCGGCGGTGGGACCCATCAGGAGGATAGCGAGGGGCCGCTCGGACATGGCCTTCGGGGATCTGGACAGGGACTGGTGCAATGATTGGTGCAATGACTGGGGCCGTGACGGGAGGGGGACCCGCACGGGCCAGGATCAGCGCCCGCGGGCGAACAGGCGGTCGAGTTCCGCCAGGGACAGGCGGATCCAGGTCGGACGGCCGTGATTGCACTGATCCCCCCGCTCTGTGTGCTCCAGGTCCCGCAGCAGGGCGTTCATCTCCTCCAAGGTCAGGCGCCGGTTGGCGCGCACGGAGCGGTGGCAGGCCAGGGTCGCCAGCACCTCGTTGATGCGGGCCTGG
>JBFZDM010000206.1:0-8873 GCA_041307365.1 Chromatiaceae bacterium
ATTTAGGAATCGATACCCCAGAAGGCAAAGGGGATGGTTATGAGGATTACGATCGCCCAGGCGATCCAACCCTGCGCGCGCTCTCTGATCGTCTGCAGCATGATGGATTAATTTTCGGACAGTGTGTTAGGGGTTAAAGCTAATAAATGGCATGGCTGATCGGGCGGATGAGACGACCAGGCAATGAAAAGGGTTTGGCGTAAACGAAAACGGGGTACCCCCTGGAGGATACCCCGCTTTCGGTCATTGGCGGAGTGGACGGGGCTCGAACCCGCGACCCCCGGCGTGACAGGCCGGTATTCTGACCAACTGAACTACCACTCCTAAAAAATAACATGGTGGGTGCTGCAGGGATCGAACCTGCGACCCTCGCCTTGTAAGGGCGATGCTCTCCCGGCTGAGCTAAGCACCCTCGGATCGGGGTGCTCCCGACTTATTCTCGCCTGGCTGTATGCTTATTGTACCGCGTCCTTGAGACCCTTACCAGCCTTGAAGACCGGGGTTCTCGAAGCCGCGATGGCAATCGCCTGCCCCGTCCGCGGATTGCGTCCCATGCGGGCAGCTCTTTCCTTCACAGTGAAGGTGCCGAAGCCAAGAACAGAAACATTCTCTCCCTTTTTGAGGGCCACCGCAATAGCATCTACCAGCCCATCCAGGGCACGGCCGGCCGCCGCCTTTGAGACATCCCCCGCCTCCGCCATCGCCTCGATTATTTCCGACTTGTTCACGTGCTCCCCTCCAGATGATGTGGGCCATTCTGTTCTGTTCTAGCCCTGAACCGATAATACCCGTCGAGCCGGCCTACCTCACCCTCTGGATCGCCGAGCCAGGGGTGGGGCAATCCCTCGCCTAACGATAGTTAAGGCGCGACATTAAAGGATTTCGCCGGGGTGGGCAATAATTTTCCCGGCCGGAGCGGGACCCGTCCATCCCTGGCCAACACTCCTGGCTTCAGTGATGCAGCCGGGCCCCAGGCCGCTCTCCGGCCTTGTCCCCAGCCTCCACTGGCACCTCCGCCTCGGGCAAGGTCGCCACGGGTTCGGGGCGCGCGGCGAGGGCCAGGTCGAGGACCTCATCGATCCACCGCACCGGGCGTATGTCGAGATTCTGCTTGATGTTCCTGGGTATCTCAATCAGATCCCGCTCGTTTTCCCGGGGGATAATGACCATCTCGATGCCACCGCGATGGGCCGCCAGCAGCTTTTCCTTGAGGCCACCAATGGGCAAGACCTCCCCGCGCAAGGTGATCTCTCCCGTCATGGCAACGGCGGAGCGCACCGGCACTCGAGTCAAGGCCGAAACCAAGGCGGTGCACATGGCCACGCCAGCACTGGGACCGTCCTTGGGGGTAGCCCCTTCCGGGACGTGGATGTGGATGTCCGTCTTCTGGTGAAATTCCGGGTCTATGCCCAGGGACTCGGCGCGGCTTCGCACCACCGTCATGGCGGCTTGGATGGACTCCTGCATGACGTCCCCCAACTGGCCCGTGTAGGTGAACTTGCCCTTGCCCGGCACCAGGGCCGACTCGATGCGCAATAGTTCGCCACCCACCTCGGTCCAAGCCAGGCCAGTCACCTGACCGATCTGATCCCGCTCGTCGGCGCGACCATAGCGGAAACGTGGCACGCCGAGGTACTTTTCCAGGGACTTGGGGGCGACCGTCACCTTGCCGGACTTAGGCTTTAACAGGATTTCCTTGACCACCTTGCGGCAGATCTTGGAGATCTCCCGCTCCATGTTACGTACCCCCGCCTCGCGGGTGTAATGGCGGATGATATCCCGCAGGGCCCCATCACGGATCGCCACCTCCTCTTCCTTCAGGCCATTATTGGTTAACTGTTTGGGAATGAGATAACGCTCGGCGATGTTGACCTTCTCATCCTCGGTATAACCGGAGAGACGAATCACCTCCATGCGATCGAGCAGGGCCGGGGGTATGTTCAGGGTGTTGGCCGTAGCCACGAACATGACCTCGGAGAGGTCAAAATCCACCTCCAGATAGTGATCGCCGAAGGTATGGTTCTGCTCCGGGTCCAGGACCTCCAGTAAGGCCGAGGCTGGGTCACCGCGAAAATCCATGCTCATCTTGTCGATCTCGTCGAGCAAAAAGAGGGGGTTGCGGGAGCCGACCTTGGACAGGTTATGGATGATCTTGCCCGGCAGGGCACCAATATAGGTGCGCCGGTGGCCGCGTATCTCCGCCTCGTCCCGCACCCCGCCCAGTGACATACGCACGAACTTACGGTTGGTGGCTCGGGCGATGGACTGGCCGAGGGAGGTCTTACCGACGCCCGGGGGGCCCACCAGACAGAGGATGGGGCCCTTGAGCTTGCGTACCCGCTGCTGGACCGCCAAATATTCCAGGATGCGCTCCTTGACCTTGTCCAGGCCATAGTGGTCCCTTTCCAGCACCTCCTCGGCGGTGGCGAGGTCGTTGCGGATACGGGTACGCTTCTTCCAAGGCACATTAATCAGGGTATCGACGTAATTGCGTACCACCGTCGCCTCGGCGGACATGGGTGCCATGAGCTTAAGCTTGTTGAGTTCCGTGAGGGCCTTGGTCTTCACTTCCCTGGGCATGCCCGCCGCTTCTATGCGTCGGGTCAGTTCCTCGACCTCGCTCGGCGGCGCCTCTTCCAAGTCCCCCAGTTCCTTCTGGATAGCCTTAATCTGTTCGTTAAGGTAGTACTCCCGCTGGTTCTTCTCCATCTGCTTCTTGACGCGGCCGCGGATGCGCTTCTCCATCTGGAGGATGTCATTCTCCCCCTCCATCAGGCCCATCAGATGCTCGATGCGCGCCTGGATGTCGATGATCTCCAGGACATGCTGCTTCTCGTCCAGCTTGAGGGACATGTGGGCCGCCAGGGTGTCGGCCAGGCGCCCAGCGTCATCGATGCTGGCCAGGGAGGTCAGGACCTCCGGCGGCACCTTCTTGTTTAGCTTGACGTACTGGTCAAAGAGGCTCACCGCCGAACGCATCAGCACCTCCTGCTCGCGTTCGTCGGCGGCGAAGGTTTCGGTGAGAGGGGTGACGGTGGCGACGAAGAGGGCGTCCATGTCCACATAGGCATCAATCCGCGCCCGGCGGATACCCTCCACCAGCACCTTGACGGTGCCATCGGGGAGCTTGAGGAGCTGCAGGATGTTAGCCAGGGTGCCAATGTGATGGAGGTCCCCGACCTCGGGGTCGTCCATGTCCGCGCTCTTCTGGGCAATGAGCAGGATTTGTTTGTTGGTCCCCATGGCGCTGTCCAGGGCCTTGATGGACTTGTCCCGGCCCACAAAGAGGGGGATGACCATGTGGGGATAAACGACAACGTCCCGCAGGGGCAGAACCGGCAAGTCCAGGGGAAACTCCAAATTCGCGGATTTCGAGATGTCTTTCAGGGCCATGGGCAGGAATACGCTCCTGTGGGGTAAGGGGTCACGCATGCCAGCACTCTTGGGCAAGCCGTAGGCTCGGGAGTAGGGGCTGGCGAAGCGGACAGAAGGAACATGGCGGAAATGTCGCCATGCTTCAGGCATATCAGGGCGGGATGCACCGCCTTCAACATAAGGCGTCCCAAGACACAAACCGGCCGCCCTGACTGGCGGCCGGCGTCACGCGATTACTCAGAGGCGGCAAGCGGCTTCTCGATACCGTCGTAAATGATGAAGGGCCGGTTATCGCCTCCGATCACCGACTCGTCCACCACCACTTTGCTCACATTCTCCATGGAGGGGAGATCGTACATGATGTCCAGCAGGGTCTGTTCCATGACGGTGCGCAGGCCGCGAGCGCCCGTCTTGCGCGCCATGGCCTTGCGGGCCACGGCCCGCAGTGCGTCCGGGCGAATATCCAGTTCGCAACCCTCCATCTCGAAGAGACGGCCATATTGCTTGAGCAGGGCATTCTTGGGCTCGGTCAGGATGCGCATCAGGGCGTTCTCGTCCAGTTCCTCCAGGGTCGCGACCACCGGCAGACGGCCGACAAACTCGGGGATGAGGCCGTAGCGGATCAAATCCTCGGGCTCGACCTCGCGGAAGACCTCCCCCAGGCGCTTGGAATCGTCCTTACTCTGCACCTCGGCGTTGAAGCCAATGCCGCCCTTGCGTGAGCGATTTTGAATAACCTTCTCCAAGCCGGCAAAGGCACCGCCGACGATGAAGAGGATGTTGGAGGTATCGACCTGCAGATATTCCTGTTGAGGGTGCTTGCGCCCACCCTGGGGAGGAACGGAGGCGATCGTGCCCTCCACCAGCTTGAGCAGGGCCTGCTGCACCCCCTCGCCGGAGACATCGCGGGTAATGGAGGGGTTGTCGGCCTTGCGGGAGATCTTGTCGATCTCGTCAATATAGACGATGCCGGTCTGGGCCTTCTCCACGTCATAGTCACACTTGAGCAGGAGCTTCTGGATGATGTTCTCCACATCCTCGCCCACATAGCCCGCCTCGGTGAGGGTAGTGGCGTCGGCGATAGTGAAGGGGACATTCAGCAGGCGAGCCAGGGTCTCGGCGAGGAGGGTCTTGCCTGAGCCGGTGGGGCCGATAAGCAAGATGTTGCTCTTGGAGATCTCCACCTCCTCCTTGGCGCTCGCCGCCTCCATGCGCTTATAGTGGTTATAGACGGCAACGGAGAGGACCTTTTTGGCCTGCTCCTGACCAATCACGTACTGATCCAGGCTGGCGTTGATCTCGCGTGGCTTCGGCAGCTTGCTGGTGGTCTCGGTGGCCGTGTCCTCCACTTCCTCGCGGATGATGTCATTACACAGCTCCACGCATTCGTCGCAGATGAAGACCGAGGGACCTGCGATCAGCTTGCGCACCTCCTGCTGGCTTTTGCCGCAGAAGGAACAATAAAGAAGCTTGCTGTCGTCGCTCTTACGTTGACTCATCGGATATGGATCTCCGCCGGTTCGGGATGGTGGCCGCGGCCACCCGGAACGCCAGGGCCGAGGGGCGGGCGGCGGGCGGCGGGCAAGGGGGGCGAGGGAATTGGCCCGGTGCTAGCTCAGGCAAGGACCAGGCCCTAGGACTTGACCGGCTTTGGCGCCACGCGCTGCTCAAGGACCTTATCAATGAGGCCATAGGCCACGGAATCCTCCGGCCCCAGGAAGCGGTCGCGCTCCGTGTCCTCCGCCACCTTCTCCACCGGCTGGCCAGTATGATGGGCCAGGATCTGGTTGAGCTGGTCGCGGATGTGCAGGATCTCGCGGGCGTGGATATCGATGTCCGTCGCTTGGCCCTGAAAACCGCCCAAGGGCTGATGGATCATCATGCGCGAATGGGGTAGGCAGTAACGCTTACCCACCGCCCCGCCAGCCAGCAGCAGGGCTCCCATGCTCGCCGCCTGGCCGATGCACATGGTGCTTACATCCGGACGGATGAAGCGCATGGTATCGTAAATGGCCAGGCCAGCGGTCACGGCGCCGCCGGGTGAATTGATATAGAGATGGATGTCCTTGTCCGGATTTTCGGATTCCAGGTAGAGGAGCTGGGCCACCACCAGGTTGGCCATCTGATCCTCCACCGGCCCGACCATAAAGATGACGCGCTCCTTGAGCAGGCGCGAATAGATGTCGAAAGCCCGTTCACCGCGGGCCGTTTGCTCGACGACCATGGGCACAAGGCCAAGACCCTCGGGTTTCCAGGCGGGATGCACGGCGGGATGCACGGCAAAGGGGTTAGGGATCAGGCTTGGGCTCATCGCGGTTCAGTCTCCATTAGGTGAATGCATCAGGCTGCCGCCGGGCCCATCAGCTCCTGGAAGCTCATGGGCTCATCCTCGACCCGCACCTGGGTCATCACCCAGTCCACCACATGCCCTTCCAGGGCCATGGCTTCGACGGAGGCGAGACGTTCCTTGCTGGCGTAGTAGAAGTCCACCACCTCCTGGGGGTCCTCGTACGTGGAGGCCAGATCCTCGACCACCTCCCGCACCCGCTCCGGATCCGGCTTGAGATCGTTGGCCTGCACCACCTTGGCCAGCACCAGACCCAGGGCGACCCGACGACGCGCGTTGTCCTCGAATAAGCTGTCCGGTAGCACAATCTGGGTATTGCCACGGATATTCTTGCGCATCTGTCCCTTGAGCGTTTGGATCTCCTGGGCCACCAGAGAACGGGGTATCTCGATGGGGTTGGCCTCCAGCAACAGGTCCATGACCTGAGATTTAAGGTGGGTGTCGATGCGTTGCTTGAGTTCACGCCTCATGTTGGCATGCACATCCTGGCGGAAACGTTCCAGATCGCCGTCCTCTATGCCGAAGGCCTTGGCGAATTCCGCATCCACCTCAGGGAGCCGGGGCTCGGCCACGGCCTGCACCGTCACGGCGAAGGATGCCGCCTTGCCCTTGAGATGCTCGGCGTGATAGTTGTCGGGGAAGGTCAACTCCAGCACCCGCTCCTCGCCGGCGGCAACGCCGACCAGACCGGTCTCAAAGCCTGGGATCATCTGGCCGCTGCCCAGCACGAGTTGGAAATCCTTGCCCGTACCGCCGGGGAAGGGCTCCGACTCGCCGGCCAGGGTACCGACGAAGCTGATCTTGAGGCGGTCACCATCCAGGGCCGGACGCTCCACCTCATTAAAGGTCTTACGCTGATCGCGCAGACGTTCGATGAGGGCCTCCAGGTCTGTGTCGACCACCTCGGCCATCGGGCGCTTGATCATACTCGCATCCAGGCTGCCCAGCTTGAACTCCGGCAAGACCTCAAAAACGGCAGTGTAGGCATAGCGCTGAACCGCCGGATCCATATCCATGCCGAAAGTCGGCTGGGCCACCGGATTCAGGCTCTCCTGCCGCAGGGCCTCGCTGAAGGTGGATTGCATCATCTCGCCAAGGACCTCGCCGCGAATCCGCTCGCCATAACGCTGACGCAGCACTCTGGCAGGCACCTTGCCCGGCCGGAAGCCCGGCAGCTTCGCCGAGCGCGCGAACTCACGCAGACGCTTCTCCACCTCGCCCTCGACCCGCTCCGGCTCCAGGGCGACCGTCATGCGCCGTTCGAGTCCGGCTCCATTCTCCACTGATACTTGCATCTTCGTCTGGTCTCTCAAGGGTGGCGCCCTCCAGGAGGAACCCTGGGGTAGCGGCCGGGGTCCGCGATCGGAAAGCTGTTCGTCGGGGTTTCGGGCGCGGCAGCGCCACAACGACACGCCGCGAAGCAAAATAGTATAGCTATTCGCCCATGAGGGTTCCAGCAAGCTTGAAGGCCGATGAAGATCTCATCCCGGGTTTCAGCATCAGGGCTTCACCGGGAGGCGTCCCCTCCTCGGCTACAACCAGCCCTTGCGCTTGACGTAGAGGATGGGAATGGCGGCGGCGGACACGATGAGACCGATGGCCATGGGGTAGCCCCAGGGCCAGCTCAGTTCAGGCATCTTCTCGAAATTCATGCCATAGATGCCGGCGATGAGGGTTGGGGGCAGGAAAACCAGGGCGGCGACGGAGAAAATCTTGAGGAGGCGGTTCTGCTCCATATTGATGAAGCCCATGGCGGCGTTCAGTAAGAAATCAGCCTTCTCCGACAAGAAGTCGATGTGGGGCATGAGGGAATCGACATCGCGCAGCAACTCTATGCCCTGCTTGCGATATTTTTTTGGCATCCGGGATTGGCGGAGCAGGAAACGGATATCGCGCTGGGCGTCCATGAGGCAGAGGCGAATCTTGCCGACCAGATCCTCCTGTTCGGCGAGCCCGTCCACGACATCTTCCATGTCATCGCTGCGATGGCCCAGGACCTCCTTCTGTATGGCCGAGAGGGTGAGATAAACCTGTTCTGTCTCGTCCCCCAAGCCCTCAACCTTGATATCCTGCAGCGTCACGAGTATGTCCAGAGGGTCTGCCAGGGGTTTCATGCCGAGCTTGTTGCGGCGGCGCAGCAGACGCGGATGGGGCAGCACATGGGAACAGAGGGACACCAGTCGCTCACCATCATGGATGAAGGCAGCATTGGTGTTACGCGGTTCCCCATCCGGGCGGTGAAAAAAGAGACAGTTAAGCTGGAAACCCTGGTCAGATACCAAATAGTGTGAACTGGACTCCAACTCCTCAAGATCGCGCATCCTTGGCAGGGGCAGCTTGCACAGCGGCTTGACCAGAGCCAGCTCGTCCTGCTTGGGCTTCACCAAGTCGATCCAGTGGGCCTCGGCCAGCCATTGACCCTCGGCGTCAGGCTTGAGGTTGACTAGACGGTTTTCTTCTAAACGGTAAGCCTTCAACATGGCTGGCAAACTCGATGGGGCATCTTGCCGGATCTGGAGCAGAAGTATACGGCAGCCGGCTGCCGCCCAGCCACCACCAGGCCCTGACGGCGATCCAGCGCTGCCGCACCCAGGCACTGGGCACCGCCGCCAGCCATGGCCACGCCGGCGACAGCCATGAGGTCTTCCCGCTATCCTGCGGCCACCGCTGCTGCCCTCAGTGCCAGCACGAAACCGGCGAGACCTGGCTCGAACGGCAGCGCGCCAAGCTCCCGCCGGTCGACTACGACCTGATCACCTATTACAGGCTCCGTGCCAATCCGCCGGACTCGTCCAACCACAAGGACAACTCGGGGTTCGCTTCGCTCACGGTTCTTGCAGAGAGGTCACCGCTGGTTACCTACCGGGCTTTCAGGCTGGCCGCTTTTCCCGGACAAAGAATTGCGCCACCTTGGACAGATTCTCGCAAGCCAGGGCTCCCAGGGCTCCCAGCAGCAGGCGCGGCGGTTGGCTTCGTTTCGTAGTGGGGCCCCAAAGGCAAAAAAAAACCTGGCCGACGCCAGGTTCTTGCAGAGATGTCACCGCGGCTTTGCCTTCGCCAGCGGCTACCCCGGGTATCGTCCCGCCCGCCGCCACAGGCCAATCGCGACCCGCTCCACCAGCGCCGCCTCCAGCGTCCCCATCGGTTGCTC